>JBKQVG010000065.1:0-10937 GCA_052325345.1 Bryobacteraceae bacterium | reverse complement strand
TCTTCTTCGCAGTGGTATTCTTCTTCATAGCCGGTCTCCTTTTGGCACCTTATCGAGTGCGCCTATTGGGAAGCATAATGCATCCCGCCGGGAGACCGGCCTTCTCATACCATCTCCGTAACTACATGCAAACACGTGGCGCCTGTAACGGAGCCGCGACCGCCAGGGAGCGGTTGTCGGGTTGAATACGGGGGAATCCCCAAAACGGTTCAGCACCCAAGACGGCCTGCGCTAACGCACGTACGGCAATCGGAATTAGCCTGGAAGAACGGAGATAGGCTGCCATGACCTTGACCATTGAACTTCCGGACGATCTGGGAGCGGCTCTGTCAGGCCGCCTGTCACGCAGTCTCCACGGCGGGAAGCGACAGACCACAAAATGCGATGGTCTGTCCCACTGCCCAACTTGCCCGGCGGCGGACCCGCGACGCATAATGGGCTACGAACTCATGCCTGTTTCATTGAAAAATCAAGTAGCGCTGGTGATCGGCGCCTCCAGCGGGATTGGCCGCGAGACGGCGATTCTGCTGGCGCGGGACGGCGCCCTGGTGATGGCTTCGGCGCGGCGCACCGAACGGTTGCGGGAGCTGAAAGACGCTTTGGCCGCCGAAGGGCTGACGGTCGAAATTCACGCGGCGGACGCGCGGGACCCGGCCGCCATGGCGGAGCTCGCCGAAGCCACCCGCCGGAAGCTGGGGCCCATCGATATCCTAGTGTACGCCAGCGGAACCAACACGCCGGATCGCGCCTTCCGGCGCCTGCGGCCGCCGATTTGGGACGAACTGATCCACACCAACCTGGATGGCGCGTACTATGCCGCGCACGCGGTGGTTCCGGCGATGCGCGAGCGCGGCCGGGGCCACCTGGTGTTCATCTCGTCGATTTCGGGACAGACGCCGGACGTTTCGGGGGCGGCCTATCAGGCGTCCAAGCGCGGGCTGATCGGGATGTCCCACGCCATCCGCCTGGAAGAGAAAGAGAACGGCATCCGCACCACGGTGATCAACCCGGGGCTGGTGGACACCGAGCTTCTGGATAAGCGGCCGGTCAAAACCAGCGCGGACCAACTGGCGGTGGCGCTGCTGCCGCAACACGTGGCGGAAGCCGTGCTGGCCTGCGTGAAGCTGCCGCCGCGGGCGGTGATTCCGGAGCTGACCATCATGCCCAGCGCGATGTGAAGGCGGGCCTGCCCCACTGTTACCATGAAGCCGTGCGCACCATCATCGAGCCGTTCCGCATCAAGAGCGTGGAACCGCTGCACCATACCACGGCGGAGGAGCGCGAACGCTACCTGGAAGAGGCGGGTTACAACCTGTTCGGGATCGACGCGCGCCACATTCTGATCGATCTGCTGACCGATTCCGGCACCAGCGCCATGTCGACCGAGCAGTGGGCCGGCATCATGCGCGGCGACGAATCCTATGCCGGCGGCGAGAGCTTCTTCCGGCTGAAGCGCGCGGCCGACGAGCTGACCGGTTTCCGGCACATGATCCCCACCCACCAGGGGCGCGCCGCCGAGCGCATCCTGTTCACGGTGATGTGCAAGCCGGGGGCTATCGTGCCGTCGAACACGCATTTCGACACCACCCGCGCCAATATCGAATTCACCGGCGCGCGCGCGGTGGACCTGCCCCTACCCGAAGCCGCCGACACGCAGGCGCGGCTGGACTTCAAGGGCAACATGGACACGGCGGCGCTGGAAGAGTTGATCGCGCGCGAAGGCGCCGGCAACGTGCCCCTGGCGATGCTGACGGTGACCAATAACTCCGGCGGCGGCCAGCCGGTTTCCCTCGCCAACATCGAGGCGGTGAAAAGCGTCTGCGCGCGCCACGGCATTCCGTTGTACCTGGACGCGTGCCGTTTCGCCGAAAACGCCTGGTTCATCCACGAACGCGAAGCTGGCTATGGCGGCTGGACGCCCAAACGGATCGCCCAAAAAATGTTTTCGCTGGCCGACGGGTGCACCTTTTCGGCCAAGAAAGACGCCTTCGCAAACATTGGCGGGTTCCTGTCGACCAACGACGACCGGATCGCCCAACAGCAGACCAACCTGTTGATCCTGACGGAAGGTTTCCCGACCTACGGCGGGCTGGCCGGGCGCGACCTGGAGGCGATTGCGGTGGGGCTGGAGGAAGTGCTCGACCCGGATTACCTTCGCTACCGGATCGTCTCGACCGGGTACCTGGGGCGCCACATCGCCGACCGGGGCGTACCGATTGTGGAGCCGCCCGGCGGCCACGCCATCTACATCGACGCGGCGCGCATGCTGCCGCACATTCCCAAAGAGCGATTCCCGGCGCAGGCCCTGGCGGTGGAACTGTACCGGCACGCCGGTATCCGGTCGGTGGAAATCGGCACCCTGATGTTCGGCGCCGCTGCCCGCCACGAACTGCTGCGCCTGGCGATTCCGCGCCGGGTCTACACGCAGAGCCATATCGATTACGTGGTGGAGGCGATTCTGGAAGTGAACGCGGCCAAGCAGCGGATCAGGGGGCTCGAAATCGTGGAGGAGCCGCCTTTCCTGCGCCACTTCAGCGCGCGGCTGCGGCCGGTATGAGGGTCCAGTGGGACGGGCCTCCCGGCCTGTCGGCGGTGCGATGAGCCACGTGGTCCGTTACTACATAACCGACCGGCACGCCGCGGGCGGCGAGGAGGCGGTGCTTGGTTGCATGGCCCGTGCCATGGCGCGGGGCGTGGAGCGCATCCAGATTCGCGAGAAGGATCTCTCCGCGCGCGAGCTGTGCCGGCTGGTGCGGCGCGCGCTGGCGCTACCCAATCCCCTGGGCACGGAAATCCTCGTCAATGCCCGCGTGGACGTGGCCATGGCCACCGGGGCGCGGGGCGTGCATTTGCCGGCGCACTCCATTGCCCCCTGCGAGTACCGCCGCATGGTGCCCGCGGGATTCCGGATTGGCGTCTCGACGCACTCCCTGGAAGAGCTTCGCCAGGCGGAGGCCGAAGGCGCCGATTTCGCGGTATTCGGCCCGGTGTTCGCCACCGCGTCCAAGCCCGGCTACGGGCCGGCGCTGGGATTGGACATGCTACGCGCCGCCGCGGCCGCGGTAAGCATCCCCGTACTGGCGTTGGGCGGCGTCACGGAAGAGAGGATCGCCGATTGTCTGGCCGCCGGAGCCGCGGGCGTGGCGGGTATCTCCCTGTTCCAGGGCCGGCGTCAATGAAGGCGCTTGCGGACAGCGGGTGGTTAGCCCCGCGTCCGTCGGGAACCGCACATATCTGCAATATTTACGCGGAGAGCGTCCGTGGCGCGGACCATCCGCGCCGTATCCTGGAGGAAGGGCAGCCAATGGTCAACAATACTTTGGCGCCAACGCCCGATCGGGGCGCGGAAACATGAACGAACAAATCCGTGCAAGCAATCCGATGTACCGTCTCCTGCCCGCGGGAATCGCGGGATTCGATTCCCTGGCGGAACTCGCCTTGGATATGCGCTGGTCGTGGAACCACGCTACCGACGAAGTGTGGCGGCAACTCGATCCCGGCCTGTGGGAGATGACTCATAACCCCTGGGTCGTGTTGCAGACGGCCTCGCGCGACCGAATCGAGCGCGTGTTGGCCGATCCGGTTTTCCGCAAAAACGTGGATGGCCTGCTGGCAGCCAGCCGGCAGGCGGCGGAAGCGCCGGCGTGGTTTCAGCGCAATCACGCGGAGGCTCCGCTTCGCGCGGTGGCGTATTTCAGCATGGAATTCATGCTGAGCGAAGCTCTTCCCATCTACTCGGGCGGCCTTGGGAACGTGGCCGGCGATCAACTCAAAGCCGCCAGCGACCTGGGCGTGCCGGTGGTTGGCGTGGGGCTGCTCTACCAGCAGGGCTATTTTCGCCAGGCGATCGACAAGAGCGGAGGGCAACAGGCCCTCTATCCTTATAACGATCCCGGACAATTGCCAATCACGCCATTGCGCCAACCAAACGGGGAGTGGCTGCGGTTGGAGGTTGCGTTGCCGGGATACTCGGTCTGGCTGCGCGCGTGGCAGGTCCAGGTTGGACGGGTGAAGCTCTACCTGCTGGACAGCAACGACGCGGCGAACTTCCCCGTTCAACGCGGGATTACCAGCGAGCTTTACGGCGGCGGGCCGGAGTTGCGCCTCAAGCAGGAACTGCTGCTCGGGATCGGCGGATGGCGGCTGCTCGGCGCGCTCGGGCTCCAGCCGGAGGTCTGTCACCTGAATGAAGGGCACGCGGCGTTCGCCGTGCTGGAACGCGCCCGCAACTTCATGGAAGAGACCGGGCAGCCCTTCGAAGCCGCATTGGCGGTGACGCGAGCGGGTAATCTCTTCACCACCCACACGGCGGTGGCCGCCGGCTTCGACCGCTTTGCTCCCGCCCTGATCGAGCAGTACCTCGGGAAATATGCCGAACAGAAGTTGAGCATTCCGCTTCACGATTTGCTGGCCCTCGGCCGCCAGAACCCGGCCGACCGGTCGGAACCTTTCAACATGGCGTATCTGGCCCTGCGCGGGTGCGGGGCGGCCAACGGAGTCAGTCGGTTGCACGGGAAAGTCAGCCGGCGCCTGTTTCTGCCCCTGTTTCCGCGCTGGCCGGAAGATGAAGTTCCGATCGGACACGTGACCAACGGAGTCCACATGCCCACCTGGGATTCGGCCGATGCCGACGACCTTTGGACCCAAAGCTGTGGTAAGGGCCGCTGGCTGGGGACGACGGAATCGCTGGAACACGACATTCGCCAGGTCTCCGACGCCAGGTTGTGGCAACTTCGCGGCGACGCCACTAAGTCCCTTGTCGAGTACGCTCGCGAACGATTGTCGCGGGACCTGGCCGCGGCGGGCGCGCCGGGCGACGAGGCCGAAGCCGCCAAGCGTCTCTTCGATCCCAATGCCCTGACGCTGGGTTTTGCACGCCGCTTCGCGACCTACAAGAGACCAAACCTGCTGCTCTACGACCCGCCGCGGCTGCTTCGTCTCTTGGCCAATTCCGAGCGCCCCGTCCAGCTAATCATCGCCGGCAAGGCGCATCCGGCGGACGGGGCCGGGCAAGACTTGATTCGCGAGTGGGTGCATTTCATCCGCCTGCCCGAGGTGCGTCCCCATGCGATCTTCCTCGGCGATTACGACATGCTCTTGAGCGAGCAATTGGTGCAAGGGGTGGATGTCTGGATTAACACGCCGCGGCGGCCCTGGGAAGCGAGCGGAACCAGCGGCATGAAGGCGTTGGTGAATGGAGGCATCAACCTGTCGGAGTTGGACGGCTGGTGGGCGGAGGCCTACACGCCGGAAGTCGGCTGGGCGTTGGGCGATGGGCAGGAACATGGCGACGATCCGGCCTGGGACGCGGCCGAAGCCGAAGCGCTTTACGACCTGCTGGAACGGGAAGTGATTCCCGAGTTTTATGCTCGCGACGGGGGGAACATCCCCACGGCTTGGGTGGCGCGGATGCGGAACAGCATGGCGAGCTTGACGCCACGCTTCTCGGCGGACCGCACCGTGCGCGAATACACCGAGCAACACTACCTGCCGGGTGCGGCAAACTACCGTGAGCGTGCCGCTGGCAAGGGCGCCGCGGGCAGGCAGGTGGTCGACTGGCAGCACGCCATGGAGCGGAAGTGGGGTTCGTTACGCTTCGGGGAGTTACGGGTCGAAACCGACGCGGAGCGGCTTGTATTTGAAGTCGGGGTCTTTTTGAACGCTCTCGACCCGAATGCGGTGCGAGTGGAACTGTACGCGGACGGAATCGGCGGCGGCGGCGCCGAGCGGGTGGAAATGAAGTGCGAGTCACCGCTGCCGGGCGCGGACGGCCGCTCGGCCTATCGCGCGACCGTATCCGCTACACGGCCGGCGGGAGACTACACGGCGCGAGCGATCCCGCGACGCTCCGATGTGGCGCTTCCGCTCGAATTCGCTCGAATTCTGTGGCAGCGATAGGCCTGCTCCACAAAGAGCTTTCCACCTATCCGATGCCGGAGTGGCGCTTGAAGATCAGGGGAAGGTTCTGCGAGAAGGCCGAGCGCGCCATGACCATATCGCAGCCGGCCTCCTGCGCCTTTATCTTCAGCTCACCCTGCACGTGGGAAAGATAGCCGATCAAGTTGATGGGTTTCGTCGCCGAGTCGCCCTTCAGCCTGGTTATCAGTTTGAGCGGCTGGACGGCATCGAAATTGAGGTCGAAAATAATCAGCGAAGGCCGCCCCTTGGCCTTCTCGATCACTTCTTTGCCGTCTTTGACGAACTCCAGCGCCAAACCATTGCGCTTGGCCGCGTCGGTCAGTTTGACGGAAAAAAACAAATCGCTTACAACCGCGAGAACTCGCTTCGGCTCCGGCTTTTGCATAAATGTGCGTCTGTTGGTGTATCCGAATCTTCTACCACGAGGAGGAGGGAACTTCGATCTTAGCACGAAAGGCGGGACAGACCGATGACGTTGGGGTGCTTAACCGCGGCAGGCGACGGAAGCCGATGCGCTATTGGCCCTGGGCCAGCGAATAGCCCGCCTTGCCGTCAAAGGTGCGCAGGGTTTGGGTGGAGGCGATGTCGATGCCCGCCTCGGCGACGCGGCCGCACAGCGCCAGGATCGGCTTCATGCCGACGGCGCTCTGGGCCAGGAAACGGCAGCGAAAGCTTTCGGTGCAGAAGGTTTCCGCCGAGCTCGCCGGCCAGACCTTCACCCCGCGGTTATCGATCATATCCAGCTTCAACCCGCCGGCCACGAATGGCCGCATCGCCGCCGCCAATGCCTCCGGATTATGCGAGGGCCAGGTGACGAAAAGGTCCACTCCCCGGATTTCGGAAGCGCCCGCGCTCGCTGGCGAAGCCGGCCGCGGCGCCGCCGCGGCGCCTGCCGCCCTGTGGGCGTAGGCAACCGGTTTCAGACGGTTGGGCTGCTGCCCCAGGCGCGCGATCACCGCGGTGGCGAATTCCTTGGTACCCACTTTCTCCGTACTGATGCCTTCGGTAAAAGTGTCGTAGGTGTGAATGCCGTCCTCGATAGTGCGCAGCCAGGCGTTGTGCACCAGCGCCGCGGTCTCCGGCAAGTCGATGTGTACCAGCATCAGGATCGCGCCCAAAAGCAGCCCCGACGGGTTGGCCAGGTTCTGGCCGGCGCGGCGCGGCGCCGAGCCATGGATGGCTTCGAACATGGCACACTTATCGCCGATGTTGGCCGAGCCGGCCAGGCCCACCGAGCCAGCGATCTGGGCCGCCACGTCGGCAAGAATGTCGCCGTAGAGGTTGGGCATCACCAGCACGTCGAACGCTTCCGGCGTATCGGCCAGCTTGGCGGCGCCGATATCCACCATCCAGGCTTCCTTCTGGATATCCGGATATTGAGCGGCGATCTCGTCGAAGACCTTGTGGAACAGACCGTCGGTCATCTTCATGATGTTGTCTTTCATGAAGCAGGTGACCTTCTTGCGGCTATGCCGGCGCGCATATTCGAAGGCGTAGCGGACGATCTTCTCGCTGCCCGGCCGGGTGATCAGCTTGATGCAGGAGGCGACATCCGGGCTCAACTGGTACTCGATGCCGGCGTAGAGGTCCTCTTCGTTTTCGCGCACGATCACCACGTCCATGCCGGGGTGCATGGTTTCGATGAATGGATGATAAGCGACGCACGGCCGGACGTTGGCGTACAGGCCCAGGGTCTTGCGCGTGGTGACGTTCAAGCTCTTGAACCCGCCACCCTGAGGGGTGGTGATGGGCGCTTTGAGGAAAACCTTCGTGCGCAACAAGGAGTCCCACGAGCCGGGATCGATACCGGCGGTATTGCCGCGCAGGTAAACCTTCTCCCCGATCTCGATGGTTTCAAGATCGAGAAGCGCGCCAGCCGCCTCCAAGATCTGGAGCGTGGCGTTCATGATCTCCGGCCCGATGCCGTCGCCATAAGCGACCGTGATGGGTATTCTGTCCGCCATAGAAGAATACCCAAGATAAGTGAATGCCAGCCGCCGCGCAAGCGCCGGGGCCGTTCAAGCCGTTCAAGCCGGGATTCTTGTGGAGAGGAGCCCGGGAAAGGAGGGGACGCTCCCAAGTGGAGCGGGAAGGGTTATGAAGGAAGACATTCGAGGTATCCAGGAGGGGGACTGGCAAGACCGGGCTCCTCTTCCGACCTCACGTTAATCCCCCGACTTGGCCCTGCCGCCCATTTTTTCGCTAAGCCATTCAAAACAAAAAGGAATTAAAATGTGTTTCGCTGTGACCGGGAATTTGGCGTGCCAATAAAGACTATCGGCCGCGGGCATGCGGGTGAGTTTTGTTGCCAGCCAGCGGAGAATAGGAGGCGGCAAAACCAGGTGGAAAGCTTACATTGAGGACTGCTAACATTTCGCTAAAAATTCTTCCGCAGCGGCCGATATGAAGTACAGGCACGGGACGGAGGTACCGTAGCCCGGCCCTGGTGGCTCAGGGTCCCCCGCAAGCAACCTCGATCAACCTCGGACCCAGAGGCTGTGCCCTCCTCACGCCTCTGGCGTCCTTCCACGGCGCCCCTCGCGGTTTGCCCGTGTTACACTCCCAGCATGTCGGCTCCGCGTGAACTCCCCGACGACCCTCCCCCATTTCTGGGTACCTGGCGGCGCGTCTATGGCGCGGTGTTGCTCTACCTGGTGGCGCTCCTCGGAGTGCTGTATCTGTTTACTCAAGCCTATCGATGAGGACGCTCGACTGGGTTGTCCTCCTCTCCTCGCTGATTTCGATCGTCCTCTATGGCCTGTACCGCAGCCGCGGCAGCAGCACGGTGGACCGTTACCTTCTGGCCGGAAGGACCATGCCGTGGTACGCCATGGGGTTGTCGATCATGGCCACGCAGGCTTCGGCGATCACCTTTATTTCCACCACCGGCCAGTCTTATACCGACGGCATGCGTTTCGTGCAGGCTTATTTCGGCCTGCCGATCGCCATGGTGGTGGTGTGCGCCACGGTGGTGCCGGCATTCCGCCATGCGCGCGTCTACACCGCGTATGAATACCTCGAGCGGCGTTTCGATTCCAAGACGCGGGCCCTGGCGAGCCTGATCTTCCTGGCGCAACGCGGCCTGTCGGCGGGGTTGACGATCTATGCGCCGGCCATCGTGCTAAGCGTGATTCTGGGCTGGCCCGAGCGTCTCACTACCACCCTGATGGGCGCGACGGTGATCCTCTACACCGTGATGGGCGGCATCAAGGCCGTGACCTGGAGCGATGTGCAGCAGATGGGCGTGATTTTCCTGGGCCTGGTAGTGGCGCTGGTGACGGCGTTGGTGCTGCTGCCCCATTCGGTTTCGGTCGGCGACGCGGTGTACCTGGCGGGCGCGGCAGGCCGCTTGAACGCGGTGACTACGAACTTCGACTGGAACGACCGGTTCAACCTGTGGAGCGGGCTGTTCGGAAGCACCTTCTTGTTCTTGTCGTACTTCGGCTGCGACCAATCGCAGGTGCAGCGCTACCTCACCGGCAAATCCGTCTCCGAAAGCAGGATGGGGCTGTTGTTCAACGCGGTGGCCAAAATCCCGATGCAGTTTTTCATTCTGTTCATCGGCGCAATGGTTTTCGTTTTCTACCTGTTCAATGGGCCGCCGCTGGTATTCCAGCGGGCGGAGCTGGCGCGGATTCAGACGTCGCCGGACTATCCTGCCCTGGAACAGCGCTACCAGCGGGCGGTGGAGCGGCGCCGCCAGGCCGCGCTCGAGCTGGCGCGGGCCCATCGCCAAGCCGCGGCGGATACCGGGCTGGTGACGGATTACCGCGCGGCGGAGCGGGAAATGGACGTGGCGCGCGCCCAGGCCTCGGCAATGGTAGAGCGCATGGGCGGCGAAAAAGGCTTCAGCGATACCAACTACATTTTTCTGTCCTTCGTGATTCGCTACCTGCCGCCGGGCCTGGTGGGGCTGGTGATCGCGGTGATCTTCGCCGCCACCATGTCGGCCAGCTCGGGAGAAATCAACTCGCTGGCCACGGTGACGGTGGTCGACCTTTACCGACGGTACCTTCGCCCCGAGGCGAGCGACCATCACCACTTGCTGGCGGCACGCTGGGCCACGCTGTTTTGGGGCGTTTACGCGGTGGTTTTCGCCGGATGGGGGAAGCGGCTGGGATCGTTGATCGTGGCCGTGAACGTGGTCGGGTCGTTATTCTACGGCTCGCTGCTGGGCTGCTTCGTGATTGCGTTCGCCCTGAAGAAAGTGCGGGGTACGGCGACTTTCCTCGGCATGATCGCGGGCGAAGCGGCCATTTTCTGGGCATTTTTCCATGGCGGCATTTCTTATCTCTGGTTCAACGTGATCGGCTGCGCGGTGGTGGTGGGGACGGCGCTGCTGGTGACGGCGGTCTGGCCGGAGCCGCCGCGGGCGTAATCGGGCGGCCCAATCGCTAACCGCGCAATTCGGCGTGCGTCTGCAGGTAACCGAGAACCTGAGCTCGAGACAGCACGCCTTCCAGGTGCCCGTTGGAAATGACGGGAAGCTGGTTCAGGTCGTAGCGGCTGATGGATTCAAGCGCGCTTGTCAAAGGCGCGTCCGGGGTCACTGAGCGGAGATCCGCCAGCGGGCGCATGATATCGTCCAGGTTCATGAAGGGCCATTTTGCCCGCTCGACCTGTTTGATTTCGTGAGGCGTGACCAGGCCCACGACGTCGCCCTTTTCCACCACCATGAAACATCGCCGCCCGGTGCGAAGCAGTTCGTGCTCGACGAAGGTCTGGACGTTCAACAGACCATCCACCGTGGGGCAATCCCGCGTCATCACGTCCGCGACCCGCACGCCCTGGAGCGCGTGCGTCAGTCCCACCTGCACGTAGCTCTCCCGCGCCGCCTGCAACAGAAACCAGCCGATGAAGGCGATCCACAGACCACCGAACCCCGCGCCGCCAAAGAACTGAAACAATCCGATCAGTTACGAATAACATATTATAAGTTTTTGTAAATATTATTTGGAAATGATTCAATTTTTGGTATATAATTTTCACAATCGTGCCTTTGGGGATATTTTCGATTA
>JBKQVG010000064.1:0-32288 GCA_052325345.1 Bryobacteraceae bacterium | reverse complement strand
GACACCCAAAGACAAGATGGAGTACATCAAGAAGGAACAAGCGCAAGGCCGGCTTGTCGCCATGACCGGCGACGGCACCAACGATGCGCCCGCCCTCGCCCAGGCCGATGTGGGGGTGGCCATGAATACGGGGACGATGGCCGCCAAGGAAGCCGGAAACATGGTGGATCTCGACCGCAACCCGACCAAGCTCATCGAAGTGGTTGCGATCGGCAAGCAGTTGCTGATCACCCGCGGCGCCCTGACGACGTTCTCCATCGCCAACGACGTCGCGAAATACTTCGCGATCATCCCGGCCATGTTCATGGTGACGTATCCGGCGCTGCGGAACCTGAACATCATGGGCCTGCACACGCCCCAGAGCGCCGTCCTGGCGGCCGTGATTTTCAACGCGCTGATCATCATGGCTCTCGTCCCGCTGGCGCTTCGCGGAGTGAAGTACCGGCCGCTCGACGCCGGAAGCCTGCTCCGGCGGAACTTATTGATTTACGGGATCGGCGGGATCGTCGCGCCCTTTCCAGGAATCTGGCTGATCGACCAGGCGCTCGCGTTCCTGCACCTGGCATAGGAGGAATCGCTATGTGGCAACAGATCGTTCCCGGACTTCGCATCAAGCTTTTCATGACGCTGCTGGTCGGCATCGTATACCCGCTCGCCATCACCGGCATCTGCCAGGTCGTCTTTCCTCACCAGGCGAACGGCAGCCTGGTACGCGCGGGTGGACGAGTGATCGGCTCGGAGCTGATCGGCCAGACGTTCACCCGGCCCGAGTACTTCCAGCCCCGGCCGTCCGCGGCCGGCACGGACGGCTATGACGCGACGGCATCGAACGGGTCCAACTACGGGCCAACGAATAAGAAGCTGATCGATCGGGTCAAAAGTTCGGTCGACAAATTCCGGAAGGACAACCCCGGTTTCAGCGGGCCAATTCCGGCCGACTTGCTGATGACATCCGCCAGCGGCCTCGATCCGCACATCAGTCCGGCTGCCGCACAGGCGCAGGCCGCGCGGATCGCACGTGCTCGCGGCGTGGCGCTGGATCGGGTGAACCGGCTCATCGCGCAGGCCACGCAGGGGCCGGACCTCGGCGTCCTGGGCGAACCACGCGTGAATGTACTGCGACTGAACCTGGCCTTGGACCAACGCTTCCCGCCCAGGCGGTAGGGGGCACGAGACAAGCGGGGAGAGGCGCGGTTTGGGTCAAGACCAAGCCAGGCTCGGGGAGCATTCGTCTAGTGGCGCGCCACCAGTACCTCGGTGAAAAGACCGTAGAGATAAGGGTTCGACCTAGTGCCCCGGAACCTGTTTAATGGGCGTACTGCGACGTTATCCTAGGTGATTGTTGTCTTAGCCGGACCATTACGCGATACTCACGGTCGGGTTGCCTCACCATTTGAACGGGGACGCGGAGATTGGTGAAGTCGAGATTTTCGTGGAGCTTAATGCGTGCCAGACAAGCCGGAGGCGCCGGCTTGTCGAAACGGAAGTGGGCCTTCCGGGTGGCACTCGTGGTCTTCGTGGGCTGGCTGCTGACTCTAGGACGTTTCGAAGTAGTGCGCGCCTGGGAAGAACGTGTCTTCGAAACGCAACTGAATCTGAGCGCGGAGAACCGTGTTTCGGCCATCCGGCGGGAAATCGACGCCAATGTTTCGGCTCTGAAACTGGTACAGGGTCTGGCGGAGTTGCCAAGGCCTCTGGACGGCGACAATTTCGGCCGGTTCGCAACCCGGATTCTGGAGTCCAATCCCAGTCTTCGTGCCGTGGAATGGGCGCCCCTGGTACCGGAGACGGAGCGCGCCCGATTCGAGGAACGCTTAAAAAGCGAAGGCGCGCCGTGGCCCCACATCTTCCGGGGCATGCCGGGAACTCACCAACCAGCCGAGGCCCGCAACGAACACTTTCCGGTGGAATACCTCCGTCCCCTTACGGGCCGGAATATATTAGTGCTGGGGTACGACCTGGCCTCCTCGGCGTCCGGGCGCGAGGCGCTGGCGAAATCCCTGCGCGAGGGAAGGCCCGCCGCCATGAGCAAGCTCAGAATCGTGGAGGCGACCAGCAACGGTTACGCGGTGCCGGTCCTGCTTCCGGTGAAGCGCGCCACCGGTGGGCCGGGATCGAAGGCCGAGCTGGCGGGCTATGCCGTGGTGCTGGTGCAGGTGGAAGACGTGCTGGAGCGGGCGTTGCGCTATCTCAACCCGGTCGGCATCAACATTCAGTTCTACGATGAATCGGCGCCCGTGGGGAAGCGTCTCCTTTATTTTCATCGCTCGCCTCTGGAAGACACCCCGGTTGAGCCGCTCTCCGAGACGGCGGCGGCCCAACCCGGAAAACTCAAATACCAGCGCATTCTGACGGTGGGCATGCGGAACTGGCTGGTTGTCTGCACGCCGACCCTGGGGTACATCGCGTCGAGCCGAAGCTGGCAGCCCTGGGCGGTCCTGGTGGCGGGTTTGGCCATTACGCTGGCGATTGCCGCGGCTTTCCTGCTGAATGCCCGTCACGCCGGCCGGGCCGAACGGCTGGTGGCCGAACTAACCGCTTCGAACCAACACCTCAGCCGCGAAGTCGCGGTCCGGGTTGAGACCGAGCACGATCTGGCCAAGGCCCGCGACCAGGCGCTCGAAGCTTCACGTCTGAAATCGCAGTTCCTCGCCAATATGAGCCACGAGATCCGGACGCCCATGAACGGGGTGATCGGTTTTGCCGGCCTGCTGCTCGATACCGATCTGACGGCCGAGCAGCGCGATTATGTGGAAGTGGTGCGCAGCTCGGGCCACGCGCTGCTGACGGTGATCAACGATATCCTGGATTTCTCCAAGATCGAAGCGGGACAACTGTCCATCGAGGCCGAACCCTTCGGGCTCGAACAATTGATCGACGACGTGCTCGAGCTGTTCTCGGCCAAGTGCGAGGAAAAGGGTCTTACGCTCGAAGCGTTCCGTTCGCTGGACGTGCCTCTCCGCATGGTGGGAGACGCCGGCAGAATGCGCCAGGTATTGACCAATCTGGTCGGCAACGCCGTCAAGTTCACCAGCCAGGGCGGGGTTACCATCTCGGTCTCCCGCGAGGTCTCGGCGGGACAGCACGTGGTGGTGCGGTTTCGCGTGCAAGATACCGGGATCGGTATAGCGAAAGAAAAGCTCGGCCTGCTGTTCGAAAAATTCAGCCAGGTGGACAGCTCCGCCACCCGCAGGTTCGGCGGCACGGGACTCGGGCTGGCGATTTCGAAACAACTGGTGGAGTTGATGGGCGGCGCCATCGGCGTGGAGAGCCGAGTGAGCGAGGGCTCGGTTTTCTGGTTCAGCCTGCCGCTGCGCGCCGACGAAACGGCCGGCGGGCAAACCACGGGCGGCGGGGAAATGGCGATCGGGGACCGGCAGCCGGCAGCCGGCTAGGACCGCCCCGGGGCTGCCGCCTAAATCCGCGGAACCGAATTTGCCAACGTTCTCGCCCGATTCGTCGTCTGACACCTATATATGGCGCGCATACGTTTCGCTCTCCGCAGCCTGGGGAAGGCGCCGCTTTTCTGCCTGGCAGTGGTGCTGTCGCTGGGATTGGGAATCGGCGCCAATACCGCGGTCTTTTCCCTGCTCCACCAGGTAGTTCTGGGCGCCTTGCCCGTGCCGCGGCCGGACGAACTGGCGCTGCTGAGCGCACCCTCCGAATCGAAGACCGGCCACGTGTCCGCCGACAATGCCGGCGGATCCGATTTCGTATTCAACTACCAGGTTTTCAGGGAGTTGGAGAAGCACCCCGCGGGTGTGGTGGGCGTAGCCGGGTTCCGTGAAGCGTCCGCCAGCCTGGCGCTGGGCAACCAGACCGTACCGGGCGATGCCATGCTGGTTTCGGGAAGCTATTTCCCGGTGCTGGGCGTGGAGCCGCTGTTCGGCAGGTTGCTCACGCCGGCCGACGACGTTTCCGGCGCGGGCAACCCGGTGGCGGTGCTGGGCTACGGTTATTGGCACGACCGGCTGGGCGGCCGCACGGAGGTGCTCAACCAGCCAATCCGCGTCAACGGCCAGATTTTCACCGTGGTGGGGGTGGCGCGCGAAGGGTTCAACGGAATCACCCTGGGCGATACGCCGGACGTCTACCTGCCGCTCTCGTTCAAGCCGCTGATGACGCCGGGCTGGGACGGCACCAACCGCTTCGACGACTACTGGATTTACTGTTTCGCCCGCCTGCGCCCCGGCGTGACCCGCCCCCAAGCCGCGGCCGGGCTCAACCAGACCTTTGCCGGACAGATGGAAGACTATGCGCGGCAAAAGCACGCCTGGTCGCCATGGCGCCTGGAGCGGTTGCGCCGCACCCGCCTGAGCCTGGTGGATGGCCGCCAGGGGAAGAGCTCGACGCGCGATGACGCGCGCGTGCCGCTGCTGATTCTGATGGGCGCCACCGTGCTGGTGCTGCTGATTGCGCTGGCCAACGCCGCCAATCTGCTGCTGGCGCGGTCGGCTGGGCGGCGCCGCGAGTTGGCGATCCGGGCATCGCTGGGGGCCGGGCGCGGCGAGCTGATGGCGCAAATGCTGACCGAGGCCCTGCTGCTGGCCGCCGCGGGAGGGATCGCCGGTCTGGCGCTGGCCAGCTTGACCGAGAAACTGCTGCTGGCGCAGATTGACGGCGATTCTCCCACCCATTTCCTTTCCACCCGGCTGGAATGGCCGGTGCTGCTGTTCGGGCTGGGCCTCGCCCTTCTCACCGGCCTGCTGTTCGGGCTGTATCCGGCCTGGCAAGCCTCGCGGGAAAGCTTGGCGGGGACCATGCAGGACGAAGGCGGGCGCGGGTCGGCCGGCCGCGGCTCGGCGCGGGTGCGGCGCGCGCTGGTCTGCGCCCAGGTGGGCTTCTCCGCGGTGCTGCTCATTCCCACCGGGCTGCTGCTCCGGAGCCTGGTGAACATCCTCCACATCGATTTGGGCATCCACACCGAAAACGTGGTTTCATTCCACGTCGCGCCGCAGTTGAACGGTTATACCTGGGAGGAAAACCGCGCCTATCTCGACCGCCTGGAGAACGACCTGGCGGCGATTCCGGGCGTGCGCGGCGTGGCCGCATCCGCCATCCCGCTCATCGCCGGCGACGACCAAGGCACCAATCTGACGGTGGAAGGCTATTCGCGCGATCCTAACGCCGACACCGATTCGGACCTCGACGAGATCGGTCCCGGATTCTTCGGCAAAATGGGCGTGCCCCTGGTCGCTGGCCGCGAATTCACCGCCCCTGACAATCTTTCCGCGCCCAAGGTGGCCATCGTGAACCAGGAATTCGTGCGCCACTTCTTCGGCGGCGCCAATCCGATCGGCCGAAAATTCGCCCGCGGCGGCGGCGACAAGGTGGCGCCCGATATCGAAATCGTGGGCGTGGTGAAAGACAGCCATTACTCGGCGGTGAAGGAGGACAAACCGCAGCGCTTATACTACACGCCCTGGCGGCAGATGGAACATCCGGGCTCGATGACGTTTTATGTGCGTTCGGCGCTGCCCACGGCGCAGGTAGTTCCATCCATCCGCCGAACCGTGGCCGCCATCGACCGCAACATCCCGCCCAGCAGCCTGCGAACGCTGGACGAACAGATCCGCAGGGACCTCACCAACGAGCGGCTGGTGCTCGACCTGGCGGCGGTTTTCGCCGCGCTGGCCACGGGCCTGGCGATGCTTGGCCTCTACGGCGTGATGGCGTATAGCATCGCGCGGCGCACCCGCGAAATCGGCATCCGCATCGCCCTGGGCGCGGCCCCGGGCCGCATTCGGGGAATGGTGATGCGCGAGCTGGCATGGATTTTGGCCGTCGGTCTGGGCGCCGGAGTCCCCGCCGCCTTCGTGCTCTCGCGCTACGTGAAAAGCCAACTTTACGGCGTCGGCGCTTTCGACCCGTTGGTGGTCGCCGTAGCCGTAGCCGTGCTGACAATCACCGCCGCCGCGGCCGCCTACCTGCCCGCCCAGCACGCCGCGGGGGTAGATCCGCTGGAAGCGCTGCGGTGCGAGTGAAGAGCACTGACTAGCGGGATAGGTGTCGCCTTCTGAATTATCTGGCATAGGACTTTCGCCGCTATTTGCGAACGGACAGCCCGCGCGGAAGCGGCTCCTTCACAGTGGCGCTTGATCCAGGAACAATCCGCTTTCGTGTTCGAGTAAACTTAGGTGCATACTTCCTATGCCACTTGCCGCAGGCGACAGACTTGGCCCCTATGAGGTCCTTGCGCCAATCGGCGCCGGCGGCATGGGCGAGGTTTACCGCGCCCGCGACTGCAAGCTGAATCGCGAGGTAGCCGTCAAAGTTCTGCCCGCGGCGCTGGCCAACGATGCGCAGCACATGGCGCGCTTCGAGCGCGAAGCCCAGATGCTGGCCGCACTGAATCACCCGAATATTGCCACCGTCTATGGTGTCGAGCACGGTGCGCTAGTGATGGAACTGGTGGAAGGCGCCGACCTTCACGGTCCGATGCCTCTCGAAGAAGCCATCCCCATCGCGCGGCAAATCGCCGCAGGCCTGGAAGCGGCCCACGAGCGCGGCATTGTCCATCGCGACCTGAAGCCGGCAAACATCAAGCTCACGCCCACTGGCGTGGTCAAGATTCTGGATTTCGGCCTCGCCAAGCCGGCGGGTGAAAGCGGCGGCGCGCCGGCTACGAGCCCCACCATGTCCCCCACGCTTTCGCTGCCCATGACCCAGGCGGGCATGATCTTGGGCACCGCCGCTTACATGTCCCCCGAACAGGCCCGCGGTAAGCCGGTCGACAAACGCGCCGACATCTGGGCGTTCGGAGTGGTGCTCTACGAGATGCTCACCGGCAAGCGATTATTTGAGGGCGAGGATCTTACTGAAACTCTGGCATCGGTGGTGAAGGACAAGCCGGACCTGAGCGGCGTTCCGGCGCCAGTGCGGCGGCTGCTGGAGCGGTGTCTGGAAAAGGACCCGAAGAAGCGGCTGCGGGACATAGGGGATATGGAGTTGCTGTTGGCGGACACCTCCGCTCTGGCTTCATCGAAAACCGCGTCGCAGACCGGAAGATTACCCTGGATTGCGGCGGTGGTGCTGGGCGTGGCGGCCGGCCTCGCGCTATGGGCGCCGTGGCGCACGGGTGAGCCGGAGAACCGCCCGCTGGCGCGGTTGGACGTCGATTTGGGTGCGGGTGTTTCGTTGCCCGCCCCCGGCGCCTGTGGGAGCAGTGTGATCATCTCCCCCGATGGAACGCGGCTGGTATACGTCTCCGGCACTCCAACCAGGCTGTTCACGCGGAGATTGGATCAGCCGGAAGGCACCGAGCTCGCGGGAACGGAGGGGGCTTCGTGCCCGTTCTTCTCGCCAGATGGGCAATCGGTCGGGTTTCGGGTCGGCAGCAAGGTCGACAAGATCTCTGTGGAGGACGGCGCGGTGGCACCGCTCGCGGACATCGGCTTCGGCAACTTTGCCGGTGCGAGTTGGGGTGAGGATGGCAGCATCATCGTGAGCGAAGCGGTCGGCAAGGGCCTGCTGCGGATTCCCGCCGGTGGAGGCCCGGCCGAGACGGTTGCGGCACTGCCTAACGGAGCGATTGCCCTCGCTGTTCCGCAGATTCTGCCCGGAGACAAAGCGATACTGTTTACGGATATTACGACTTTGCAGGCGGATAAATCCAACATTGGGGTTCTCACGCTGGCAGATCGCCACAGGAAGATCGTGGTTCGCGGCGGCGCATCCCCCCGGTATGTGGCCACGCGGGGCGGGGCCGGCTACTTGATTTACCTCAGCAGGGCAACCTTGTTCGCCATCCCGTTCGATTTGGACCAGCTGGAAACCCGCGGGACGGCCGTGCGCGTTCTGGACGATGTCGCCTATGAAGTTTCGGTCGGGATCGGTCAAGTGGACCTCTCCCCTGGGCCCTCCGGGCACGGGACTTTGGTTTACCGCAGGGCCAGCGGCAGCTCGTCCGGACTGATGACGCTGCAATGGGTGGATCCAACCGGCAAGAAGGAGCCGTTGCCGGCAAAACCCGGCGTCTATCACTCTCTGAGCCTTGCACCGGACGGCAAGCGGATAGCGCTGACCGTCACCGAGGGAGGAAGTACGGGTGTTGGGGTGTACGATCCGCAGCGGGACGTTATGACACGCTTGACCTTTGGCGGGGGCACTTATGATGAGCCGATTTGGAGCCCGGACGGGCAATACGTCGTCTTCGCGTCTATTGGCAATGGCATCTTCCAAGCTCGCGCGGACGGCGCCAGCCAGCCGCACGCATTGATCGAGAGCAAGACGACACAGGTTCCGAGCGCTTTCACGCCGGATGGCAAGGAACTGGCATATAACGATCTTGGAGCCGGAAATTCGCAAATCTGGACCGTGCCGCTGGAGGACCAGGGAGGGCAGTTGAAGGCGGGCAAGCCGGAGCCATTTCTCAAAAGCGGCTTCGCGGACTATGGGCAAGAATTCTCGCCCGACGGGCGATGGTTGGCCTATTATTCGAACGAATCGGGGGAGTTTGAAGTGTACGTCCGGGTATTTCCGCAACCGGCGCCCGGACAAGGCGGAAAGTGGCAGATCTCGAATAGTGGCGGCACGGATCCAATCTGGTCGCGGAACGGGCACGAGCTGCTCTACCAGTCGGGCGACCAGATCATGGCCGCGAGTTACACCGTGAAGGGCGACACGTTCGTGGCCGAGAAACCCCGGGTGTGGATCGCCGGGCTCGGCGGGACGACGTGGGATCTGGCTCCGGATGGCAAGCGCGTGGTGGTACTGACGCCTGTCGAATCCGCGGAGTTCCCCAAGCAGGAGCACGAGGTAGTGTTCCTCTTCAACTTCTTCGACGAACTGCGACGGCGCATGCCTGCCGGCAAGTAACGTCACCTGCGGGGATCGTGGCCGGTTAAGTCGCCCACCCGGAAAGAGGGCCGCTGGCCCTCAACGCACCCTGACCGCTTCCGCCGGGTGCTCCTCCGCGTCCACCGTCCAGACATGGCGATCGCTGAAGTATTGGATGAGCTGGCGATTCGCTTCGGGTCCCAGGTCTCTGGCCCAAACTACTTTGGCATGGTCGATATCGGCTTCGTTATAGACCCATTCGTAGGTGAAGACGTGGTCCGGACGGTACTTCACCAATACCAGATGGAGACCGGGCAATTGGTTGAGGCGGGCCAGCACGGCGGCGCGGTCCAGGTTGCCTTTCTGGCTGCAGCACCAGGAGACGAAGGGATTGTCGAAATTGGCGGCGCGGAGCGGGGGGACGAACAGCCTGGCGGCAATCACCAGCAGAATGAGGACAGGCAGAAGGCGCGCCAATGCGAGCCAGGAGGGAGCGCTCCGGCCGGCCGCGCGCATATGCCTGATGCCCTGTAAGGCAATCAGGAGAAGGGCGACCAGCACGGCGGAGAGGTAATGCGGGTAGCGGGAATCCTCCACCGCCAATACCACGAGCATCCAGCCGGTAACGGCCAGCGGGAGGCGCATCCGCCGGTCTCGCACAATCCACGCAACGAACAGGAGCGGCAGGGATAAGATCGGGCCGAAATAGAAACTCCAGACGTGCATGGCGTCCATGGCATTGCGGGCCGCATAACGCAACGGGTGAATCACGGTTTGGCGTTCTTCCCGTTCCCACGAATAGTAATCGCTCATCTGGCGATTGGGAAGCGCCATGGCCCGCGCCGGAAACCAGGGCAGCGTGAGCGGCCATCCGTAGGTCTGTTGGTTGACGGCATAGGCGGGGCGGAGAGCGTGGCCGGTCACGCGGGATTGGTAGAGACAGAGCCACGCGATCGAGGCGCCGCATACCAGAACGAGCGCGGCGGCGGACCGCAGCACTGCAGAATTGGTGGGGCGGACTCCCGGGTCCGCAGCCGTCCCCCTGGCCGGTTTATCGCCAGGTGGTGGGCACTCGATTCCAGAAGGCGGGTCCAGGGGGACCCGCGCGGACCAGGGGGTCCGCCCCACCGTAGGTTTCAGCCTGTGCGGCCTAATTGCGAGCGCGACAACCAACGGCACCGAGAGCATGACTGCGTCGAAGGGCCGCGAGATGCCGAGGATGGCGAGACCCGCGGCAGCCGGCAAGGCGCCGCGGAAGCCGGGACAGCGCCGAATACGCGGGCAGGCGCCGAGCACCAGCGCGCCGCCCAGCGCCGGCACGGCTCCTCCCCAGTAGCTATCGATCCAATAACTGAAGAGCCCGAACCGGAGCACGCAAAGCAGCCCCCCGGCCAGCGCCCACGCCGGCGGCAGCCAGCCCTGGAGCGCCCAGCAGACGGCGGCGCAGAGCAGCGCGACGCTGAGCAAGACCCCGGCCCACGGGCAGTGAGCCACCACCTCGCCGAAGCCGAGGAAGAGACCTTGACCGGGGAAGTACATCGAGCTGTAAGTGGGGTGCTGCAACACGTGAATGGTTTCGAAATGCCGCCACATGGGATGGGTGGGATTGGCCAGGCGGCCGTGCGCCAGCGTGTCGCCCAACAACAGGTGGCTAAACTCGTCGGTGATGCCGGGGCGCGGAACCGGCTCGACCGGCAGAATAGCGAGCCGCAGCCCGACCGCGACCAGCCCCACGGCCGCCACGCTCGCGGTGCGGTGTCTTGCCAGCGCCCGGAAGCGGGCTTCCACGCGCTGCCACCAGGCGCTGCCGAGCCGCGGACGCAAACGGGCCAAGGCCACAGCCGGCACGAGCAGAGCGAACTCAAGCCAGTTCAGATCGCTGCGGAAGATCCGGATGAGGAACGTCAGTATGCCCGCAATCAGGGTGGTCAGTGGGACAGGCCTCCTGGCCTGTCATTCGCTTCATTGTGCGCCAGATAGGGATTCCAAACCATTCCGCATTTGGTATTTGGGCCGCTAGCAACCTTGGTTATCAATACCAAGCGACGGCCGTACCAAGCCGCTTGCGCGGTAACCCTGGCGAACCAGGCTGGCGCTAAAAGCCTTCCCAGGCATAGGCCGGGAAACGTCGCGCGATGCGGAAACCGATGCGCTGATAGAGCGCGACGGCGCCCTGATTGGCGGCGGTCACGGTGAGACTGGTGGAACGGCAGCCCAACTCGGCGAGGCGGGTGAGCGAACGCCGAATCAGGGCGCGGCCGATCCCGGCGCCGCGGAACTCGGGCAGGACGCAGATTTGGGTGAGGTGACCGGTTTCGGGGGCCACCAGGCTGGCCAGTGAGATTCCGCACAAACGTCCGGCGGCATCGAATGCGGAAAAGGAGGCGGGGCGGGAGAAGGAACCGCAGCCGGGGTATTGCACGATGTTGAACAGAAAAGCGCGGGCGCCGGAAACGCTGCGGTACTGATCGTTGATGCGGCTATCGATGTGGCCGTGATAGGCATCGGCGATGAGTTGAGCGGCGGCGTCCTGGTCGTGGTCGGAGAAGACTTCGATGCGGACGGGGCGCGCCATGGCGGTCTCGGGGAAGACCGGCCGGAGCAGGTCCACGCGCATGAAATTCCGCTCGAATATGCCGGCAAAAGGGTTTCGCGGAATTTGCCGCGGCTGGGCGTAGTCGAGCATCAGGAGTTGGGCTTCGATGCGGCTGACCACGCGGCTCGAAATCATGGCCTCCACGGCGGTCCCGAGGAGCAGGTCTTCGCGGGGCACGGTGCGGTACTCACGCAAGATATACAGATCGCCGATCAGGCCCTTCCTGTCTTCGAGAACATAATACAGGTAGCCGACCACGCTGCCGCGGATGCGCAACGCGAGGCCGCTCAACGCCCGCCCCTCCACGAAGCGCCGCACCAGGTCGGCGGACTTCTGGAAATCCCACTCCAGGTCCTGGCGCCAGGAGGCGATCTCTTCGCGCAGGACCGGGTCCAGATCGCGCGCGGTAAGCTGGCGCAAATCGACTAAGTCGGGGACATCCGGCGCGGCTTGGAGCTGGGCGGCCATCGGCCAACGCTATTGTACCCTGTACATGGCGGCGTAGCTAAGCTGCTGCTTCACATAGTCCCTGGGGTAGGACATGGCAATACCCGCCGGCCTTCCGGCGGCGTCGAAGCGGGCCGTCACGTCGGCGTTCAGGCCGCACCAATATCGCGGAAGATCGAGCCTTTGGTAGCGCGCCACCACCTGGTCGCGGAGTCGCGGATCGAAATGAACTCCATAGCGATCCACCAACGCTTTGATGGCCGCGTAGTCGCCTTCGGCTTTAATCCGCATCAGCTCGGCCAGCAGCGTGCCCACTCCCCGGCGCATCTTGTCGAAATCGGTCAGCCGCAGATACGTCTTGCCGTCGCGTTCGATGCGTTGAATGGCGCCGGTCCTGTCCATCAGGTAGTTGACGATGAGGGCCCGGTTGCGCTGGTGGTCTTCTTCGATGGTGTCGCCTTTGGGAATGCGGTTGAGCTGGGTGAGAGCGACGCGCACCGCCTGGTAATACATGGCCTTGCCGACGTCGGGGCTGGAGACCAGGCCGAGTTCGCGCAGTTTGGGGTCGAAGATGTTCCACAGGGCCATAAGGTCGGCGCGCCCTTCTTCCAGGGTGGAAAAGTACTCCTTCAAATAGGCTTCGGCGCCGCCGCTGAAACGGGGGCTGAGCTTGCCGGAGCCGTGCCCGATCACTTCGTGCAGGCCGGTCATGAGGTCGGAGGCCTCTTCGCCGTATTTCTTGCAGATGGCGATTTCCTCGGGCGTTGCGGCAAATTCCTCGAGCGGGCCGAAACCGGTGGCGGCGGTGAGGGTGCGCGCGCTGCCGGTAAACAGGAAGCTTTTGCTGCCGTACTTTTCGCGGACCTGGTTTTCGTTGGGCAGATTGTCGCCCACGGTTCCGACATGAAAGTCGCCGGTTTCGACGATGGTTTCCACGGCTTTGGCGAGGGGTGGCTTGACGCCTTGCTTCTTATACTGGCCGAGCCAGGGAGCGTGGTCCTCGAAATATTGGGCGTTGGCGGCGATCTCGCCCATGAGCGCATTCAGTTTCTGATCGGTAACAGTAACGAAGCTTTGCGAGGTGCCCTTGGCGGCACGGGCGTCGCGATACACCTCGATGAAGCCATTGGCGAAATCGACGGTGGGATTGCTTTGCACCCAGGCAATGTCGAAGTCGATCCAGGCCGCGGGGCCGCCGGTCTGGTAGTAGCGGATCAGGGCTGCCAGAGCGGCGTCTTGTCCCGGCTCGGCGTAAACGCGCGCTTTGGCGAGATATTCGTTGGCCTTGGAGAGTAAGAGCGCGTAGCGGCCCGGCGGCGCCTTGCCATCAGGGGTTCCGGAGCGCCAGACTTCCTCCACCAGCTTGCCGGAAGCGGTCTTTACGAGACGGGAGTTGAGGGGATGGGCGTCGTGGAAATTCGTGAGATCGGCCAGGCTGACGCCGGAGTAAAAGTTATTGGCGCTGGATTCGAGAATGTCGTGGCCGCCCTGGGGGCTCTTGGCGGTGATAAGCGGCTCGAAATCGGGATCGAACAGGGAGCGGCGCAGGGTTTGGAGCCTACGGTCGAGCGCGGCCTCGCCCGCAATGGCCCCCACGGCGTAAGGATCGCCGCGGAAACCGCCGGCCTTGAGGGCGCCGCGGGCGGCGGCCTGGAGTTGCTCGAAGCTGAACTCGGGCAGGAACTTCTGGGCGGTCATTTCGTTGTGATTGCCGCGATTGGCCCAGAACAGCTTGGCGAAACCGGTGATCTTGGGCAGCGCGTCACGGCCGGCGCCCTGAGGGTGCAGCAGGATCTCTTCGAGAATCCACTTCTGTTCCAGGCCGAAGCGCGAATTCTGGTCGTAGTTGATGGGGTCGATGGCGATCGAAGCCTGGGAAAGCCAATAAGCGAGGGTCTGCTGGCGAGGAGTCAGGCTGTGAAAGCTCTCGGCTTCGAGCTGCACGAACCCGGTTGAGCCAACGCGGTCGACCAGGGCGCCGCCGGCGGCCGTAGCCCATCCGGATGCCAGAATTAGTAATAATGCGATCCTCAATTTCATGCTGACCAATATCTTAATCGGCGGCGGGAGAGGATGGGGACGGGCTTTGGGCGGCTGCACGGCCGGTGTAAATCGGACTTCCTCGCATCGTGCCGTAGCGGGCAGAGGGCCGCCGAGCGAGCGCCGGGTTGGAACCGGAGATTGACGCCACGACTACGCTGAAGGAGGATTGGCTGGGCGGGGAGTCCATGGTCACCGAGTTATGCGGGCGTGAGCTTTGCCGCGGTTTCCCGCGCTGCAAAAAATGCAGACGTCAGGGAGACGATTCGTTGGCTGGCATGGCCGTCGCCGTAAGGATTGTGGACGCGGGTCATGCGCTCGTATTCGGCCGGGTCGTCAAGGAGCCGCATCGCTTCGGCGACGATCATAGCTTCATCGGTGCCTACCAGCTTGACGGTGCCCGCCTCTACCGCCTCGGGGCGCTCCGTCTTCTCCCGCAGAACGAGCACGGGTTTGCCTAAGGACGGAGCCTCCTCCTGGATTCCGCCGGAGTCTGTCACTAAGAATGAAGCGCGCCGCATTAGGTCTACAAAGGGGACATAGGATACGGGTTCAACGAGATGAATGTTCGACCGCCCGCCGAGCAGCTCGTGCGCCGGTCCGAGCACATTCGGATTGCGGTGGACTGGGTAAACGATCTCTACCGGCCGCGACGCTATGCGAGCCAGCGCGCGCATGACGCGAGCAAACCCATCTCCGAAACTCTCACGGCGATGACTGGTTACCACGATGAGGCGCCGGGCTGGATCCAAATGGAGTTGGCTGAACGGCGCCAGTAGACCTGACGCGAGGGCGTTTCGCACATACAGCACGGCGTCAATTCCGGTATTGCCGGTGACGTGTATCGAAGAAGCCGGAACACCTTCCGAAATCAAATTGTCGGCCGACCTCCGCGTTGGCGCGAAGTGTAACGTGGCCATGCGGCTAGTCAGGACGCGGTTCAGTTCTTCCGGGAATGGCTGCGCCAGGTCCCCTGTGCGAAGGCCGGCTTCGACATGACCCACGGGAATTCGGGCATAGAAGGCCGATAGAGAAGCGGCCATTGTGGTGGCTGTATCCCCCTGCACCAATACCATGTCCGGACGCTCCCTTGCCAGCACGGGATCGAGAGACTCCAGAATACGGGCGGTCAACGCCGGCAGAGTCTGGCCCGGCAGCATCAGATTGAGATCATAATCCGTTGTTACCTGAAATGCTCCCAGCACCTGATCGAGCATGCCCCGATGCTGGGCTGTCACACAAACCCGGACTATGAATTCCTTGTGCGACAGGAACTCGTGCACCAGCGGGCAAAGCTTGATGGCTTCAGGGCGAGTTCCGAAAATGAAGAGGATTTTGATCACTGTCTCCGCCTTCTAGAAACGTCAGCCGAAACGCGACCTTGCCAAGAGTTTTAGCGTCGTCAGTACGGTTTTGGCGACCTTCATCTTGCTCTGCCCCCCTTTTTGGTCGTAGTTCAGAACCAACGGGACCTCGCTGATTCTTGGGCCCATGCGGCTGAGTTTCAGCAGGATCTCAGCCATACAGGAGAAGCCCTTCTCGGTGACGAACTGATCTCGGTAGGTGGCAGCCGCGTTTCGCAGTAGAACTGGTCTGTACGCGCGAAAGCCAGACGTATAGTCCCGTACGCCCGGGATCGGAAATGCCGCCGTAAACAGGATTCTGGCGCCATAACTCATTAAGTGACGCAATGGGCTCAGACCGATGACGCTTGCGCCCGCACGATATCTGGATGCAATGACCAAGTCGTTCCCGGCCTGAATGCGCCGAAACATCTCCGGTATTAGAGAGGGGGGATGAGTGTTGTCCGCGTCCATGGTGACGATGACATCATCGGGCTCCGAAAGCTCCGCGGCGCGGTATAGGGCATCACGGATGGTTTCGCCCAGGCCCCGATTCTGCTTGTGCACGACAATTTCGATTCCTAGAGCCGTCGACCACTCGTCCAGAATGCCGCGAGTGTTATCAGTGCTGCCATCGTCCACGACGACAGCGGCGCCATCAAGGCCAGCCGCACGCATTTCCTGCTGGAACTTTGCAAATAGTTGCGGCAGAGCCGCCGCTTCATTATAGGCCGGCAGGGTGAGGATTACTTTCATTGGCGGCTCCCGGCAGGTGACGGGGCACTGCGCTGTAACTGAATGACATTTAGTCTGAGGGAGAGCCGCCGCCGATCCGGTCCAAGGCCAAGCTCGGACGGCACGAACGTCCTCGGTGTCCGCACGGTAATTTCATAGGGGCGATTTTGGCTGGGGCCTTCCGGCAGGGGGACCCAAACGGAGAAAGGACCCGGCTTTGCAATCGCCAGAGTACGAGTCGATCCATCTACCGAGACGATTAAAGGAAAGGGCGGTGGGGAGCGCGGAAGCGCGGGTATCAGGCCGTCCAACAAGACAGAGTCTGCGTCTCCACACGGCTGGAGTAGAACGTGCGCCTCCCCCGCTATCCACCGGTCTCCATAAAGACCGCCAAGGCCTAAAGCATCCCAAGAGTCTGGCAGGGCAAAGTCGAGACGGCACGGGGCCCGCATCGCGGAGTACTCCCGCGCGCTCAGCAAGCTCACATTGGACACCGCGATATTCAAACGGCGCCCGTCTTTGGGCACCCAATGCCGGAACAACGCCCAACGGCTGGGAATCGGCTCCGCATTGTCGGGAAGCGATATGGACAGGCGGTTCATGAATGCTGTAGCGCGGAATGGTTTGGTTATCACGTTGGCGGTTCCGGAAGTCCGGATTTGGTCGAACTGGATACCGTTCAGGGCAAACGAGATTGATCGCTCGGGCGAGGGCAGCCCGTAGCCTGGCACGATCGTGAGGCGGAGCCGCATTTCCTGCCCCGATCCATTCAGCAGGATCATCTCTCCGCGTGACCGAAGCCATCGGAACTGGCGTTGCCATGGGCCGGTGCCGGCGAAGCTATGCTCAGTCCTATACCAGCCTCGGCCGATCATCAGAAGGTCTCTGATTGAATCCAACGGGGCCACCTGGAATTTGGCGTCTTGCCAGACCGGTTGTTGAATCGACGTGGAGACGATGTCCTCAGACTTCGACCACGTAAGGATGTAGCGCGCTGCATCCGCACCTTCCGCGGCGGTCGATTCCGCTGAATCAGGCTCGTCGGGCGAGAGACTCAAGTACGGTACTGCGCTGATGTTTCTCCGTCTCAAATAAGTGATAGCCCAGCGCTGCACGACGGAATCCGGGATGGCGACAAGAATCGGCGCGTCTGCCGGAGCAATTCTTCTCAGTGAATCTAGGCCCGCAAAATCGTACGCGGTGAAGCCGGCCATGCTTTTCCCGGAGGCGCCCGTCGAGGTCGGGAGAGAGGAGATGCCCAACTCGACAGCCCAGCCGACGTTCAGGCAAAGCAAGGCCAGCAAGGCGGCATGGCGGGCGCGGCCGTACCACTTGCCTGCCTCGGAGAACGCCGGCCCGGGCACAACGCTACAAACCAGGAACGCAAGGAATAGAGGGTTTAGCCACGCAGCAAGCTTGAACGCGCCGTAGCCATTGCGCCGGTAAACGAAATATATTATCGCGAGACTCAGGACGGTCAACTGGATCCGAGTAGCGAGTTGGACGGTGGAGCGTGGCCGAATGAGACTCCAAAAAACGAAGGCAGAAACCAACGCCGCCAGCCCGAAAACCGCGAGGTACCCCAAGGAAGGCGGCTCAAAGATAGAGTTAGCCGCCAAGGTCGGCATTGTCGTGCCCCAAAAGAATGGCACATACTGGTCCGTAAGGGCAAAAGCGAACGAAAGGAGCACTTCCGGGCCCTTGAGGCTGGCCACAAGGCGGGAACTCCCGGATTCTAGTATCGATATCCGAAATATCGCCGCCATGAGACGGGGATAGGTGGCTAGCGGCACAATCACGAAAATGGCGAGAGGCCACCAGAGGTCTTTGAATCGGAGTTGGCGTTTGGCCAACGCAACCCCAGCCAGCACCAGCAGCATCAAGACCATCACGGCGAACGCCGCGGAGTAACCAAAGCTCGCTCCCGCGAAAAGCAATCCAGCCAGCAACGTCTGCCGAAAGGTTAGGCCGTCCAAGGCCTCGGTGCAGACCGCGAGAAAAGCGGGCAATAGAGCGATAAATGTGATCGCGCCAAAAGACTGAAGATAGAATGTGTAGCAAACCTGGCTGCTCAATGCCGCAGCAGCAGCGGCGATCAGCGCTGCTCTTCTCGATGCTTTTAGACATGCCAACGAGAACAAGAACGTGGACGCAGGTACAACAAAAACCATGCCAGCAGTGACGACGTCGTGCAGCTTGAGGACGTCTACGCCCGTCACCGCGGCGATCAGCACGCAAATATACCCAGCTCCGAAAACGCGGCCGAAAGTGGGGCCGGGCCAGAACGAGGGGTAAATGCCTTGGTGGCCGGCATAGCCATAACGCAGCATCAATTCGTTCACACCCGAATTGAATGCGGCATCGGCATTTCCAAAAGCCAGGTACGAAGAATAACCTTCGCGAAGTAGGGGCCACGCAGCCAGCAACAGCCCGATGCCACAGATAACGAAGATGGCGAGCGAATCCCTGATTTCCGCGATGTCCAGGCGGCGATTGCGTGGTACGAACAGACCTAAGGCGCCAAGGATAATCAGTGCTCCGATCGAAACCACGCCGCCGGCGAAATGAAGGCTGGCAAGAAAATGCGTGGCCACGATGTAACAGGCCAAGCCAATCGCTGGGATCGCGATGGCGCGCGACCGGCCGGCCCTACGCTCCATCAATAGGAGCGTTGGGCCAAAGCCCGCAATGACGACGGCTACAATGCCGGAAAGTATCAGGGCGAGGGTCGAGATCACGTTCTAGAGCCCAAGAAAGCGGAGGTCGCTCGTCTTGTATGGCCATCTAGCCCCGGGGAGCCAGGACGTTCTGCTCATACTTTGAGTTTTCCAGCGCTCAGTGTAGCATCGTGCCAACCCCTTTTTCCCCGGGACGCCGGACAAGCGTATCGGACGCTCGCATTGCGCCTAGCTAGCTTCGTAATCTGACAGGGCTACCCCTCACCGCTGGCTGAAATCTTCCCGATGAATCACGAACTCCGGATACGCGCCCGCGCCCAGTTCATGCAGGTCCAGACCCTGGCGTTCGCCTTCGTCCGAGACGCGCTGCGGATAGACGCGATTCAAGCACCAGTGCCAGCCGTAGAAGACCGGCAGCGCGAAACCCAGGATCGTCGAGATGCCTACGATCTGCGCCAGAAATTGACCGTTCCCTGAGCCCGGTACATCGGCCAGCATACCGGTAGCCAGCATGCCCCATAGGCCGCCGACACCATATACGGAGATGGCGCCGCCCGGATCGTCCAACTCCAGGTAGATATCGAGCCACTCCACGCTCAACGGAATCAGCAGGCCGGCCACGGCGCCCACGAATACGGCGGCGAAGGGGGTGAAGAACGCGCATGCGCCGCTCGATGCCACCAGGCCGCCTACCCATCCATTGGCGCACAGGCTGGCGTCGGGCCGGCGGAAGCGGATGCGGGTGACGGCCGCGGCGGTGAGGGCGGCCGCCGCGGCCGCAAAGGTGGTATTCACCCCGACCAGCGGCAGCGCGCTCGCCGAAAGCCCGCCGAACAACAACGCTCCGGCGCCATTCAGCCCCAGCCATCCCGTCCAGGCGAGCAGGCATCCGGCCAGCACCAATACGGTATTGTGGCCGGGCAGGGCCACCGGCATGCCGTCGAGCGTGTACTTCGAGCGGCGCGGCCCCAGCATCCAGCACAACGCCAGCGCGCTCATGCCGCCCAGGGCGTGGATTCCGCCGGCTCCCGCCAAATCCACGTAGCCGTGGCCCAATCCGTAATTGACGCCCAGAGCCGACAACCAGCCGCCGCTCCACGTCCAGTGCGCGAAGAGCGGATACATCAAGCCGGCCACAAACGCGGTGGAAGCCAGCGCGGCGCCTAACCGCCAGCGATCGGCGCCCGCTCCCAGCGGGATTAAAGCGCACAAACCCGCGGCAAACACGCCGAAGCAAGCCACCATGGCGGCGGGCAAACCGGAGGCCGTCAGGCCGCGCAGGAAGAAGCGCTCGCCTCCGATCCAACCCCAGGTCTTACCCCCCACCAGAATCATATGCCCCGACTCGCCTGCCGCGCCCTGCCAGGCGAATCCGCAAACGCCGTACACCAGGGCGGCTGCGGCGGCGACGGAAAGCGAGGCGAGCATGGTGTGCGCGGCGCTGCGCGAACGGCTCAAACCGGTATGAATGAGGGCCACACCGGCCGCGGCGAGAGGGACCAGGAAGATCAGGAAGGTCACCAGCGCGGCAGTCGTTTCGCTATAGGGTGGCCCGCCGGCCGGGCTCATGCATTGCCCCCGCGACTCCCTAGATGTGCGCGCGCAGCCAAGGCCAGACCCAGGAATTGCACCACCATTCCGGCGGCGGCGAAGCCACCCCGCGGCGCGGGCGAGGTCAGCAGTGCAACCGCCGCCAACACAATCGTCCAACCCGCCAGGGCCAACAGGAAGCCGGCCAATTTCATAGACTGGGACGCACTCTCACGCGCGGATCGCAGACTGCGATCTCCTTCGATGAGGATAGCCCAAATGGCGGTGGAATTTATCAAGGAATTCTATATCCATCCCATTTAAATAATCTATTGGCATGTGCCGCCCGCGTACAGTAGCCTTACCGCTATCCAGTCTTTTTGGCGAAACACTTATGCCCGACAACAGCGAAATCATAATGAAGCCTATCCCGGTTCCGGCGAGCCGGACCACGGGGCGCGCCACGCCGGCGCCCGAGCGCGGTTGAATGCTGGATATCGAATTCGCACAGGCCTCCGATTGCGGGCTCGTGCGTGACCACAACGAAGACTACCTGGGGCACTTCGCGCCGGCGGACGCGGGCCAGATCCGGAGCAGGGGATGGTTGTTTGCGCTGGCCGACGGAGTCGGCGGGCAGGACAAAGGGGAAGTAGCGTCGCGGCTGGCGGTGGACACGGTGGTGGCCGGCTTCCGGCAGGCCGCTGCCGATGTTTCTCATTTCACCCTTCTGCCGCGGCTGGTGCAGAAGGCCAACGCCAAGATCTTCGAAGCCGGCCTGGCCACCCGGCCGGGAGGCTCACCCATGGCTACCACGCTGGTGGCCTGCGCCGTGCGCGCGGACCGCGCGGTGATTTCGCACGTGGGCGATTCGCGCTGTTACCTGGTGCGATTCGGCCGCGCCGAAGCCGTGACGCGCGATCATACGGTGGCCGCCGAGCAGTTGCGCATGGGCATTTTGAGCGGGATCGAGGCGTCCGCCGCATCGAGCCGGAATTTGCTCAGCCGGTCGCTGGGCATGGCTCTGGTGGCCAACGTGGAAACGCAGGAGCGGCAGGTGGTTCCCGGCGATTCCCTGGTGTTGTGCTCGGACGGACTGCACGGCTCGGTTACGGCCGCCGACATCGGGGACATTGTTACCCGGAAAGTTTCGCTCGACGACGCGGTTCGCGAACTGGTGGAGCTTGCCAATCGGCGGGACGGCAGCGATAATGTCAGCGTGCTGCTTATCCGCGTCTCCCAGGTCGAGCGGGTGGGCATGTACCGCGGACGGCCTTACAAACTGGCGTAGCCCCTATCCACCCGCATGACTCCCGTACATACCGGCGAACAACTGGACCATTACCGGATCGACAGCGTGGCGGCGCGCAGCGGCATGGCGTCGATTTTTCGCGGCGTGGACCTGCGCGATGGCCGCGAGGTGGCCATCAAGGTGCCGCACCCGGAAATGGAAAGCGACCCGGTATTGTTCGACCGTTTCCACCGCGAGGAGGAAATCGGCAAGAAACTCGACCATCCGGGGGTGATGAAGGTTTTCGGCGACGAAAACCGCAGCCGGGTGTACATGGTGATGGAGTGGGTGAACGGCCGGCTGTTGCGTGAAATCATGAGCCACCACCCGAGGCTTCCGGCGGAGCGCGCCATCCGCATCGCGGTGGGTGTCGCCGAAGCCTTGGAGTACATTCACAGCCACGGCGTGGTGCATCGCGATCTGAAGCCGGAGAATATCATGGTCGACGACCAGGACCGGATCAAGATCATCGATTTCGGCATCGCCGGACAGGCCGGTGCGCGGCGGCTGACCTTCTCCAACCTTTCGCAGGTGATGGGCACTCCGGAGTACATTTCGCCGGAGCAGGTGAAAGGCAAGCGCGGCGATGCCCGCAGCGATATCTACTCGCTGGCCGTGATTCTTTACGAGATGCTCACGGGCAAGACGCCTTTTTCGGGCCAGAACGCATTTGCCATCATGAACGACCGGCTGGTAAACAATCCCGAACCGCCGCGCCAGATCGTCCCCGAGATTTCGCCGGAACTGCAGGAAGTGCTTTACCGCGCCCTGGAACGCGACCCCAAGAGCCGTTACGCGCGCGCGCGGGAATTCGCCTGGGACCTGACGCACCTCGACCAGGTGGGCGTGGCCGACCGCGCCGAACTGAAAGATTGGAAGCGCCGGCGCCGGCCATGGCTGCGCACCGCGCTGTTCTACCTGATGCTGGCCGCAATTCCGGTGGCGATCTTCGGCCTGCTGCTGTACGTAGCGCGGCACACGCGCTGAGAGTGCCGGAACTTTCAGCGGTCGAGCGGCTTCCTTGCTATGATTGCTGCGTATGGCCCAAATGAGCTTGACGGCGGTGTTTATGAAGGTGCCCGAGGGCTACATTGCGTTCGTCGAAGAACTGCCTGGCGCGAACACGCAGGGGGCAACCCTGGAAGAGGCTCGTGCAAACCTGAACGAAGCTGTCGCGATGGTTTTGGATGCCAACCGCGCCTTATCCGAGCAGTCTCTTGAAGGCGCCGAGGTCATTCGGGAAACCCTGATCCTGCCGGCGGCATGAAACGGATCGATCTGATCCGGCACCTGGAACAGCACGGGTGCGAGTTCCTCCGCCAAGGGAGCAACCACACGATGTATGTGAATCGCAAGGCGCGCAGGTCCTCCGCCGTTCCGCGGCATCGCGAAGTGAACGATTTCCTGGCCCGAAAGATCTGCGACGATCTCCTGGTGCCTCGGCCTTGAGGGGCGGCCATGGCCGATCCCGAGAAGGGGATCGAACTCCGCCGCATGCTAGCATGGAATCTTCCGACTATCTTGATCAAAGCCGTCAAAGGAACCAGGGATTTACTGCCTCCGGCCACCGCGGTGTGGAACCGCGTGGAAGCGGTTGCGCGCGCCGTTTTCCGGGCCTATAACTATCGGGAAATCCGCACCCCGATCCTGGAGGAAACCCAGCTTTTCGCGCGCGGCGTGGGCGCCGATACCGACATCGTGACCAAGGAGATGTACACGTTCGTCGATCGCGACGAGACTTCGCTTACGCTCCGCCCGGAGAATACCGCACCGGTGATTCGGGCCTACGTCGAGCATCGTCTCGACCAGCGTCCCGGCGTGCAGAAGCTGTATTACATCGGCCCCATGTTCCGCCGCGAGCGGCCGCAGAAAGGGCGCTACCGGCAATTCTTCCAGATCGGCGCCGAGGCGCTGGGGTCGGAATCGCCGGCGGTGGATGCCGAAGTGATCGAGCTGGTGGTGGAGCTTTTGTCGCGCGCGGGCTTGAGCGGGTTTCAACTGCTGATCAATTCCGTGGGCGATGCCAACTGCCGGCCGCAGTACGTGGAGCGGCTGCGGCAGGAGCTGAAATCGGTGGCGCACAGCATGTGCGGCGATTGCCAGCGCCGCGCCGACACCAACCCGCTGCGCGTGCTCGATTGCAAAGTGGAAGCCGACCAGCCCATCATCGACAAGCTGCCCCACATCGCCGATTGCCTGTGCGACGCCTGCCGCGCGCATTTCGACGCGGTGAAGAATTATCTGGCGGATCGCGGCATCGCATACGAGGTTCGGCCGCGGCTGGTGCGCGGCCTGGATTATTACATGCGCACCACCTTCGAAGTGGTACATGGCTCGTTGGGAGCGCAGAACTCGGTGCTGGGCGGCGGCCGTTACGACGGATTGGCGGAATCGCTCGGCTCGAAGGTACATTCGCCGGGCATCGGCTTTTCGATCGGCGAAGACCGCCTGGTGATGTCGGTCGAGGGTGCGGAGACCGCCGAGCCGCTCGACCTCTTTATCGCCCCGCTGGGAGAGCCGGCGCTGCGCCATGCGGCCGTGCTGGCGCGCGATTTGCGGCGCGAAGGGATCTCGGTGGAACTGGCCGAGGGGAAATTGAAGCGCACCATGGAACTGGCCAACAAACTGGGCGCGCGCTTCACCCTGATCCTGGGTGAAGACGAAATGGCCGCCGGCCGCTACGCGCTCAAGGATATGACGAGCGGCGAGCAGCGGCAGGTGACGCGCGAGGAAATCGCCGCGCGCTTCGGCGCCGGCAACTGAAGAAATCGAGAGATATGGAAACTTCCGTTATATTGGATTTTTTAGGCGACCTCCGCCGCACGCACACTTGCGGCGAGTTGCGCGCCGCCGACGCGGGCAAGACGGTTGTGCTGATGGGCTGGGTGCATCGCCGGCGCGACCATGGCGGCGTCATCTTCGTCGATCTGCGCGACCGCTGGGGCCTGACGCAGGTGGTGTTTCACGAAAATGTCGGCGAGCGCGTTCACGGGCGCGCCGAACAGGTGCGGCCGGAGTACGTGGTCGCGGTGGAAGGCAAGGTAACCCCGCGCGGCGCCGCCGCCGTGAATCCGAACCTGGCTACCGGCGAAGTGGAAGTGGTGGCCGGCAATATCTGGATCCTCAACGAATCGCGCACGCCGCCGTTTCCCATGGAAGAAGACGCGGGCGTGGCCGAAGACGTTCGCCTGAAGTATCGCTACGTCGACCTGCGCCGCCCGCACATGCAGCGCAACATCGTGCTGCGCTCGGAGATTTCTTTCGCGGTCCGCCAAACGCTCTATGCCCAGGGGTTTCTGGAAATTGAAACGCCCTTCATGACGCGCTCCACCCCGGAAGGCGCGCGCGACTACCTGGTTCCCAGCCGCGTGCAGCCCGGCAGCTTCTACGCCCTGCCGCAATCCCCGCAGATCTTCAAACAACTGCTGATGATCAGCGGCTATGAAAAGTATTTCCAGATCGTGCGCTGCTTCCGCGACGAGGATTTGCGCGCCGATCGCCAGCCCGAGTTCACCCAGATCGACCTGGAAATGGCGTTTCCGCAGCAGGAGCGCATCTTCGAAGTGATCGAGCCGCTGGTGGTGCGCGCCGCCGAAGTGGCCGGATTCCAGGTCTCCGCGCCGTTTCCGCGCCTGACCTATGCGGAGGCGTTGCGCAGCTACGGCAGCGACAAGCCCGACTGCCGCATTCCGCCCATGCACGAAGTGGGCGACCTGCTGCCCGAACTGGCCGCCGGCAACCTGCCGTTGATGGCAATTCATATTCCCGGCGCCGGCATGCCCAGCCGCAAGGAACGCGACGAGTTGAAGGCCTTTGGCCAGGAGCGCGGCCTGCGCGTGTACGACGATCCCAAGCGGCTCGACCGCGATTATCCCGGGCCGATGGCCAAGGTACGCGAGCGCACCGGCGCGGGCGGCAACGACCTGCTGCTGGTGGCCGCCTGGGCGGGCGAGCCGAAGGGCCAGCGCCCCGAAGAGACCGTCTATCAGGCCTGCGGCCAGTTGCGCCTGGAGTGCGCGCAGAAGTTCAAGGGAAAACACAAGCTGCTCGACGCCAGGAATTTTCAGTTTCTGTGGGTGGTGAATTTCCCCATGTTCGAATGGGACGAAGAGGAACACCGCTGGAACGCCGCGCACCATCCCTTCACTTCGGTGCATGACGAGGATCTGGATAAGTTGGTCGACGACCGAGCCCGCTGCCGCGCCAAGAGCTACGACCTGGTGCTGAACGGCGTGGAACTGGGCTCGGGCTCGATTCGTATTCACCGCCGCGACGTGCAGTCGAAGGTCTTCGCCGCGCTGGGGTTCAGCGACGAAGAAGCGCGCCGGCGTTTCGGCTTCCTGCTGGACGCGCTGGAATATGGCGCCCCGCCGCACGGCGGCATCGCCTTAGGCCTCGACCGGCTGGTCATGATTCTGGCCGGCGAAACTTCCATCCGCGACGTGATCCCGTTCCCCAAGACCGCCCGCGGCACCGACCTGATGTGCGACGCCCCATCCACCGTGCCTGAGCGCCAACTGCGGGAACTGGGCATCAGCATCCGCCACGGCCACGCGAAGTAAGCGGTCCGCTTCAAAACTCGAGAAAACCGCTCCCTGTTCGGGATGAACGCGCACATTTCTCTGAAGAAGTTTGGCGTCCGCGTTTGTCTATGATAAAATTCCAACCGGTCATGAACAATAAAACATTTGTCCTTCTTCTTGTTGGATGCTTGTTCCTTCTTCCTGTCGCCTCATACGGCCAGGCAACGCGGACTTGGGTATCGGGCGTGGGCGACGACGCGAACCCTTGTTCCCGCACGGCGCCATGCAAGACGTTCGCGGGCGCCATTTCGAAGACAGCCACTGGCGGCGAGATTGACGGTCTCGATCCGGGTGGATTCGGCGCCGTTACCATCACGAAATCCATTACCATCGACGGCTCGGGTTCCGGCGAAGCGGGCGTCCTGGTCGCCGGCGCCAATGGAATCACGATCAGCGCGCCCGGGGCGACGGTGATCCTGCGCAACTTGGATTTTGAGGGCCTCAGCGCCAGTTTGAACGGGGTCTCGATACAGGCGGCGGCGAACGTTTACATCGAGAATTCGCGGTTCGACCAGTTTGGCGCCGGCAGCGGCCAAAGCGCTGGAATTTACGCCATGCCGAGCGGCGCTTTGAACCTGATCGTCAAGGACACCATCATCCGGAACTGCGTCGCCGGCAGTAATAGCGGAGTTTTCGCCGACGCCACCAACGGAGCGGTGGCCGTCGATGCCGACCATCTTAGTGTTCACAACTGTCCAGCGGGCGTTACGGCCAGCAACGGGGCCAAGGTGACGGTCCACAATTCCGATCTGTCTGGGAACGCCGTGGGAGCGCTTACAGCCGGGGCCGCCGCGGGCGATCTGATATCGCTCGACAACACGCTGGTGGCGTTCAACACCACCGCGGGAGTGTCCTCGAGCGTTGCCGGCGGGGTGATCCGGTTGTCGAACTCCTCCATCCTCGACAATCTCGGGCGCGGCATTTTGACGGCCAACGGCGGCACCGTCGTTTCGTTCGTCACCAACAGAATCGGCGGCAATAACCCGGACGGCGCGCCGACATCGAGCATTTACCAGCGGTAGCGGAGGACCCATGGGTAGGCTGCAATTTCTTCTGACAGCTCTGGTTTTGTCCACACCGGCGTTTTCGGGCAACATCATTCTGAACGGGGGATTCGAAACCAACGGCGGACCCGGATCTTCGAGCTTCGCCGGCTGGACCGTTGTAAACGAATCCGGCAGCGGCGGCAGTTGGTACGTGCAGACCGGAACCACGTCGCCGACCAGTGGGTTCCCCGTCTCCGCGCCCACGGAAGGCAATTTTGCCGCCATGACCGACTCTTCCAGCCCGGGCTCTCAAGTTCTGATTCAGGCCTTCACCGTCCCGGCGGGGGCTGTTTCCGTCATTCTGTCGTTCGACTACTTCCTTAACAATCTGGGCCCCGACTACGTTCCCGGCTCGGATCTCGATTTCAACGACTCGCCCAATCAACAGGCGAGCGTCGATATCCTTTCCGCGACCGCCGGCGCGTTTGACACCACTGTGCTGCTCAATGTGTTCCAGACTCAGTCGGGGGACCCGCTGCAGCCCGGAACGTATCAAACCCTGACCGCGGATATCACGGCGACCGTCGCGGCCGGAGGAACGTTTCAACTCCGTTTTGCCGAAGTGGATAGTTTGCAGACGCTGAACTTCGGGGTCGACAACGTGCAAATCGACGTCACGGTTCCGGAGCCGTCGGGCATTGCTCTGAGCGCGGCCGGACTGGTGTTGCTCGCGTGGCGGGCCGGCCGCGGACGGCGCGCCCCGGATCGCGGTATTGGTTGACGGTCCGTGGCCGGCGGCGCCGGCAAAACCGCGACCGTAAGGGAACGGTTGCCCGTGATTGGAGTTTTACTTCGTGGCAGTCCCTCAGATCGCAGTTCCGTTACTCGCTCACCGCTCGAACACCAGCCCCGCCGAAGGCAGAATCGGAAACATCGTGTCCACGGTTACATAGGCTTGGCCAGTCTTGGTGTTGAAGCTGTTCAGGCTCTCGAACAGGTAGTTGGTCCGATCGGTGAGGTTGATAATCTCGCCGTACAGCGTCAGCTTCCACTTGTCGTGCGTCCAGGCCTTGTTCACACGGACGTCGGTGCGATTGTAAGTTCCCAGCCGCCGGCCGTTGCGGACGTTGGTCAGGTAATAGGAACCGCCCGCGGTATAAAGGAAGCCGGGAATCGGGAAGCCGCTTCCCCAGCTCGAGCGGACGCTCAGGTTGACGCTGGGCCGCAGCCGGTAACCCGCATAAATGTTGATGGTGTGGCGCTGGTCCCAATCCGAGACGAAACGCGCTCCGGAAATGCCGTCGCGATTTTCGGTACGCCCAAAGGCGTACGACACCCAGCCGGTAAAGCGGTTGGCGCTGGTGCGTTGCAGAAAAATCTCCGCGCCGCGCGCGTATCCGCGCAGCGAATTGGCGTACAGCGGGGTGAGGGGCGGGCTGAAAACCTTGCCGTTCAGAATGCGCGGATCGTAATAAGGCTGGTAGATCAAATCGCGGTCGGCGCGGTTGTAGGTTTCGAGGCGCAGCCGCGTGCGCTGGCCGAATCGCTGCTCGATCGCGGCGATGGCCTGGTTCGATCGCATCGGCAGCAGGCGCCGATTGTCCAACGCGCCGCCGAGCGTCGATGCTAATACCGATAGCTCGGGAAACTGCGCGTACTGTCCGAAGCCAAGCTGCAACTGTGCCGACCCGGTGAGCTTGATGGTTGCCGACGCCGCCGGCGAAGTGGCCGTTATGCCATCCATCGAGTGCCGGTCCCAACGCACGCCGCCGGCCAGGCGCACCCGCCCGCTCAGCGCCGCGTACGATTGCTGCACGTACCCTCCGTCGATCCCGGCAGTGCCGTCCCAGCGCTGCTGCACGCTCAGCACGCTGGAATTGAACTGCTGCGCGTAGCCGCCGTCGCGCACGCGGCGCACGCTCCAACCCACGTCCAGCGGGCCGGCGGGGCTCCACATCCAGGTGGCCGTGGCGTTCCAGACCCACTCGCCGTAATAGCCCTCGCCCAGCGCCGTGTCGTTGGGATTGGTGTCGCCGAACTTCTCGCGCATCCACGCCGCGTGGGTTGTCACCAGCAGTTTATCGGTCGGCGTATAGCGCCAACCCAGGTTCGCCAGCGTGTAATGGTAGCCCGCCTCCATCAGCGAGTTGACTCCCAGGGTGCTCTTGGTTGCCGACCGGTCCAGGCCGGAATAGCTTTCCAGAACGTAAAACGTCAAGTGGTTCTTGGAATTGAGGTCGTACGCCAGGCGCCCCTGGACGTCTTCCAGCCCGAAGATGAGGGTGGTGTTGGGAAAGGTGCGCTCCAGCAGATATTGCAGATAGCTCTTGCGCGCGGCCACCAGCCACGATCCGCGTTTCTTCTTGCCCAGCGGCCCCTCCGCCATCGCGCCCGCGTCGGAGGCGCTGGCGGCTATCCGCACCACCGTGCCGGTGCGGCTGCCGTCGCGCAGACTCACGTCCAGCACGCCGGCCGAGCGATCGCCATAGCGCACCGGGTAGGCTCCTTCGTACAGTTCCATTTCCTCCACCATGTCGGCGTTGAAGGCCGTTCCCGACGCGTTCAGATTCTGCCCCTCCACGGTGTGAAACGGTTCGTGCAGCAGCACGCCGTCCACGAACAAGCCGATGCGGCTGAAGTCGGCCCCACGGACCGAGAAGCGCGCGTCGAAATCGTTATTGGAGCTGACGCCGGGCAGGTCCTGGACGGCGCGCAGCGGATCGTCGGCCAGCACGCTGCCCAGGTTCTTGGCGTCGTTGCCCGCCAGCGTCAGCGTGGACGGGCTGTCCTGGCGCGGCGTGTCGAACGGTCCCGCCTTTACTTCCACCGTGTCCGTCTGGCGAAGCGTGTCGGGAGTCAGGATGACTTCGAATTCCTTCACCTCGCCGGCATTGAGATGGAACGGCCGCTTCAGCAGGTGGTATCCCACCGTGGAAACGTTGAGCACATAATCGCCCGGCGTCACGGCCGGAATGCGAAAGCTGCCGCGGGAATCGGTGGTGGCGCGAAATGGACCGCCTACCAGCAACACCTCAACATTGCCGAGAGCCTCGCCGCCGCGGGCATCCACTACGGACCCGCGAACTTCCCCAGATCCCTGCGGCCAAGCCGGCGCCGCCGCCATGGCGAAAAAGGCGACCCAATATCCGGACCTCACGATGCCACGATGATAGCGGATTTCCTGGGGGCGGGCCAATCGCCAGCCCTACCAGCCAGCCCCACCAAACCATGCCGCGAGGGAGTGACATGTTACACTAACAAGAGTCGCAGAACCTCGTCATGAAATCATTTGTATCTTTTGCAATACTGGCCGCGGGTGCAGTGTGGGCACAGACCGCGCCAACCTCCACGCAGCCGCTTGTGCTGCCTCCCAACGTGCCCGATACCGCGGTAATCGCGGTGTTTTCGGACGACGGCACGCAGTTCACGGCGGGAGACCTGCGCAGGCTGTATCCCGTGCTGCCGCCGCCGCTGCAACAGGCGGTGAATCGGGACACCAAGGAGTTTTTTCACGAATGGGCCATGGTTCGCCACCTGGCTCGACTGGCGGAAAAAACCGGGCTGGATAAACAGGAGCCTTACGCCGCCGCCATCGAATCCTCCCGCCTGCTGACGCTGTTTCAGGCCGAGCTCGACGGCGCCTATCGAAATGCCGAAGTGCAACCGGCGGATTTCGTGAATTACTACAATGCCCACAAGGCCGAATATCAGCAGATCAAGGTGAAGGCGATCTACTTTCCTTTTACCGACGCCAAGGAAGAAGAGGTCAAGGCGAAGGCTTTCCGCGTGGCTACCGAGATTCGCGGCGGCGCCGACTTCGTGAAAATGGTCCAGCAGTATTCCGAAGACGATACCTCCAAGGCCAAGAACGGCGATTTCGCCACCCTTCGGGCGAACGATCGCCAATCCATTCCGGAGGTGGTGCAAAAGGCGGTGTTCGCCCTCAAGCAGGGAGAAATCACCGACCCGGTGCGCCAGGCCCATGGCTATTACATTTTCAAGGCCGAGGAAGTGAGTTACCGGCCCTTGTCGGAAGTGCGCGACGAAATCTTCACCGCGCTGAAGCAGATCGAGGGACGGGACTGGTACAACCACGTCAGCGAGGAGACCAAGGTAGAGTTCCCGAACCCGGCTTATCCAGGGTCCGGAAGCAAATAGCCGCCCGGGGCCGCCGCCGCATTTCGCCGTAATATTTCGACACCCAGAGAAACCCGCTTGCTTTCGATCAACAATATCTCCATGCGCTACGGCGCCAGAATCCTGTTTGAAGACGTCACCAGTACGTTTCTCTCCGGCCGGCGCTACGCCATCACCGGTCCCAACGGCGCGGGCAAGTCGACCCTCATGAAAATCCTGACGGGCGAAATCGAGCCCGCCAAGGGATCGGTGGCGCGTCCCAAAAAGCTGGGCGTCTTGCGGCAGGACCAGTTTGCGTTCGACGAATTCCGCGTCATCGATACCGTGATCATGGGCAATGCGCCGCTTTGGAAAGCGCTTCAGGAGCGGGAAGTTTTCTATGCCAAACCGCCCGAAGATCTGACTGACGAGGACGGCATGCGGCTGGGCGAGTTGGAAGGTATCGTGGGCGACGAAGGCGGCTATAACGCCGAGGCCGATGCCGCAGTGCTGCTGGACGGGTTGGGGGTGGACGATTCGTTGCGCGACCGCCCGATGGGCGAGTTGCAGGGCGGGCAGAAGGTTCGCGTGCTGCTGGCGCAGGCGCTGTTCGGCGATCCGCCGGCGTTGCTCCTGGACGAGCCCACCAATCACCTCGACCTGGATTCGGTGCACTGGCTGCAGGACTATCTGCGCGCCTACCAGGGCGTGCTGATCGTGATCTCTCACGACCGCCATTTTCTGAACAGCGTCTGCACGCACGTGGCGGATATCGACTACGAAACCGTGATCTCCTATACCGGCGGCTACGACGACATGGTGCTGGCCAAAACGCAGGTGCGGTCGCGGGTGGAAGCGGAGAACGCGCAGCGCGAAAAGAAAATCGCCCAGCTCAACGAATTCATCGCGCGCTTTTCGGCGGGCACGCGCTCGAGCCAGGTGATGTCGCGGAAGAAGGAAGTGGAGCGGCTGCAGACTTCCGAGCTGGCGAAGTCCAATATTCAGCGTCCCTACCTTCGTTTCGATATGAAGCGCCAATCGGGGCGGCATCCGCTCGAAATCAAGGACCTCAGAAAATCCTACGGCGGGCGCAAGGTGATTGGGGGCTTTACCGCCAGCGTTTCGCGCGGCGAAAAGATCGCCCTCATGGGCCGCAACGGCGCCGGCA
>JBKQVG010000063.1:0-17218 GCA_052325345.1 Bryobacteraceae bacterium | reverse complement strand
CTACCAGAATGCTTACGTGGAACGCGCGCTCTGCTATGCCGGGCTGGGCGATTTCGAGCGCTCGCGGACCGATCTCGACGTGGCTGTCCGGCTGCGGCCGGAAGACCCGCGCGCCTTGCGAACCCGCGGCGCGGTTCGGGAACGGCTGGGCGACGACGACGGCGCCATTGCCGATTACACGGCGGCCATGCACAGCGATCCGAAGGACGTCCGCCTGTGGCTGGCGCGCGGCGCCGTCTACGCGCGTCACGGCAAACACCAGGAAGCTCTCGCGGACCGCAATCAGGCCGTGCTTATAGATCCCCGCGATCCCGATGCCTACGTAGCGCGCGCGGCCACTTACCATGCCATGGGCGACCACGAAAAAGCCTTCGCCGATAACACCATGGCCATCAGCCTGGACCCCAACTCGCCGGCTGCCTGGCTGGCCCGGGGCAACGCCTACTACCACCTGGGCCGCTTCGACGAAGCTCTCGCCGATTTGAAACGCTCCGTTGCGATCGACGGCTCCAACCAGGAAGCCCGGCAACTGCTCGATCTGGCCCAAGCCAAGGTGGCCGAAACCATCGAGCGGCAGCGCGCCACCGAGTCGGCTCCCGATACGGTCGCGATCACTCTGCCGGCGCCCCAACCGGACTCCACGGCGCCCAAGCCAGAGTCTCCGCCGGCGGCACAGGCTCCAGAGCCGCCCGCGCCCAAGCCGGAAGCCCCGGCGCTGAAACCGGAACCACCGCCACCGCCGCCGCCCAAACCTACCGCGCCCGCCGCGCCCGCGCCTCAAAACGCCGAAGAGTCCGCCATCGTACACCACGTGCGCGCACGCAAGCTGATAGACGCCGGACAGTTTCGCGAGGCTATCGGCGAGCTGGACGAAGCCATCCGCCTCGATCCGGGCTTGTCGCTCGCCTACAATGCCCGCGGCTACGCTCACCTGAGGCTGCTCCAGTATAAGGAGGCAGTGGCCGATTTCGATCAGGCCATCCGCCTCAACTCCGCCTATGCCAATGCCTACCAGAACCGCAGCTCCGCCCGCCGCCTGCTGGGAGACAAAGCCGGCGCCGACGCCGATTGGGCGAAGTGGCTGGAGTTGAGCAAGAAGTAGCGGCCTCCGCCAATATCTTCTTCTCCGAAAAGGAAAAACCGGCTGAATTGCGGGGAATTTTCAGAATTGGTTACTGAAAAAAGGGATGTCCGAAAGACCGGCTGGCCGGGCCGATGTGGCGCGCTGGCCAGCACCGCCAAGTACCACAGTTGCAGCCTTTACAGATTATTTCTCATGCGATTCATTCACATAACCTGGAGGAGGAGGCACTTCAAATAGAGCGTCTCGGGAACGGTCAACAGAATCGGATGGTCGTGGCTTTGGGTGCGGCGCTCGAGGACGCGCAGGGTCCGGCCGGCATCGAGGGCGGCCTGGGCGACCACTTCGAGCAGCATGGCCTCGCCGATGTGGTGGGAGCAGGAGCAGGTCACCAGAATTCCGCCGGGCCCGAGCAGCCGGAGTGCGCGTAGGTTGATCTCCTTATACCCCGCCGCGGCGGCATCCAGATTCCGGCGAGATTTGGCGAAAGCGGGAGGGTCGAGCACCACCATGGAAAACTGGCGGCGGGCGGAAACGTAGCCCGCAAGCAAATCGAAAACGTCGGCCTGGCGGAAATCGACATTGGCGATGCCGTTCGAGCGGGCGTTGGCGCGGGCGCGATCGAGCGCGGCGGCCGAGCTATCCACGGCTTCCACGGTTTCCACCTTAGGGGCGAGGTGCAGGGCGAATCCGCCCGTGGAGGAGAAACAATCGAGCGCCTTGCCGCCGCTGGCGTAACCCGCCGCGGCCAGGTAGTTTTCGCGCTGGTCGAGGAAGATGCCGGTTTTCTGCCCGTGAACCAGATCGGCGGCGAGGCTGAGCCCGTTCATAGAGACGGTAACGGATGCGGGGATCTCGCCGCTGACGACGACGGACTCGAGCGGCAAATTTTCCTTGGCGCGGACGGGGACGTCGTTGCGGGCGATGATGCCTTGGGGCTGGAAGATTTCCTCCAGGCAGCTCACGATTTCGGAGCGGGCCCGGTCCATGCCCTGATCGAGAGTCTGGAGCACGAGGTAGCCGGCGTAGCGGTCGACGACCAGCGCGGGCAAAAGGTCGGCCTCGCCGTGGACCACGCGGTAGGCGTCGGAATCGCGGACGACGGTGCGGCGGTGGGCCTCGGCCGCGCGCAGGCGCCCGAGGAAGAATTCGCGGCCAGGCTGTTCGATTTTGGACGACAACATGCGCAAGGCGATCTGCGAGGTGGAGCTGTAATGGGCGGTGCCGAGCGGGCGGCCGTTAGGATCGAGAACCGCGACCGGGTCGCCGGGCTGGGCGCCGTCGAGGTCCGTCACGTCGCTGGAGAAAATCCAGGGATGACCGGAAGCGGCCCGCCCGGCGGCCTTACGGTTGACTTTGACCTGGGTCATGGAAGCGCCTGGGTGTGCGGCAGCCTGGAAACCCAATGCCGCTGGTTTTCCCTGGTGGGGCGGACCCCCCCGGTCGCGCATTGCCTGGGGCCGGAGCCGGATTGTTCGGGCGAAAAGCGGGTCCGGGGGGACCCGCGCGGACCGGGGGTCCGCCCCACCAGTCTCCTGCCGAAGTTCGCGACACCCTGTCAAACGGGACCGTCGGCTTCGTTCCAATGTGACTTAAGTGTTTTTTGTTTCTTACGGTTGGCGGCGAAAAATGGGTTCGTTTCGCCAAAATGACGGCAAAATGGTAAATCCCTGATTTCAAAAGTCTTCACTCCCGCGCCCAGGTTACCACGGCCAGTCAAGTGGCTAACCGTCCCGAGGCTGTCTTATCAAGAGGCTAGGCGTTGTGACCGGGGTTGGCAACGTCCGGCTTTCCTCGGCCGACGAAGCCGGACCAGGGGTTATTCTTGCTTGTTTGGGTTTTTCCCAGAAAATGGGAAACACGTAGCCTGTCGCGGGTTTTCCTGTGGTACTGCATCGCGCCCGCGCGGACCCTGACCGCACGGAAGTGAGGCCACCACCCGCACATCCGTTCAATTCATAGGTTTTCGTCCGCCGCAGACCTACGCTTGAGGCCGCGGCCCGCTAAAGTTTCCGCGACCGAGAAATGATGCGCTTCGCGTCAGTCCGTCCCCTTGTTCCCGGGCGGGATTGTGCGGCGTTTCCGCCGGAGCGCCACTGTTCCGAGCAGACCAGCACCCGCCAGGAGGAACGACGCTGGTTCGGGCGCCGCTCCGACGCTTGCCTGAAACGAAGAGAGCGATCCGCCACTATTCAAGATCAGTTGGCCGGCATTCGTTTCTTCATTCACCAAAGTCCACTGAGTGAAGTTACCGGTTGTCGGGTCGATCACCGGACCGATCGAAGTATTCTCGTTCCACCCGGCGAGGCTGCTATCGCCCACGTCTACCAAGTTGGCACCTATAATCGTGGCAGGGTTGCCGTCATACGCTCCCAGACCTCCCGCGTCTAGCGAGGTACCCCACCATACCTCGGTTTGGGAGGTAAAGGTGAGCGTTCCGAGGCCGCTGATGGTCACGACGGTCGAATTGTCAAGTACCGCCGAGGTGGCACCGCAGCACGGATTAGACACAAGGCCGGCCGTATCCGCGACGGCCGTAATTGTTATTGTCGAGGACCCGAAGGGAGTGCCCCCTAACGAACCAGAGTCCGTTCCGACGAATGTGAAGGTGATGGGACTGGCGAGTGCGGACGCGGCGGATAGTAAAGCCGCAAAACTGGCCCCGAGTCTTGCTTTCATCGTTTTGCTCCTTCAGCCTTTAACCGGGATTTTCTATTTTGCCGTCTGAAACAAGCCGATTGTACACCTGAGCGCTTCGGTTGAGCCTGTTTTTCGCGTTCCATCCCAGCGAAATGGACTAGCAGTAATGAACAACTGGTTGTATCGCCTCCTTGGTAAAACCCATGGCAGGCTACGCGTTTCCCACGTTCCTGAGCCCGTCCCCCGTCCTGCGTCATGCAAGCTTTAGCCTGTGAAAATGCGCAGATTCAGGCGTTGGCACGAGACCTGCGCCGCGCGCGCCCCCCTCATCGCATGGCCTGCAGGCGGCGGATGCGATCTTCGGTTGAAGGATGGGTTGAAAATAACCCGCCCAACCATCCTCTGGTAAAGGGCTTAATGATGAATAAGTGGGCCGTGGAAGGCGAGGCTTCCATGGGGATGCGCTTGGACCAGGAATCGAGCTTTTCGAGGCCCTGAATCAAGGGATAGGGCGAGCCGACGTATTTCGCCGAAGCGGCGTCGGCGTCGTATTCGCGCGAGCGGGAAATGGCCATCTGGATCAGCATGGCCGCAATCGGCGCCAGGATCAGCATCAACAGCTCGCCCACGATTCCGCCGCGCCGCTCATCGTCGCTTCTGCCGCCGGCGAACATCATTCCCCACTGGGCCATGCGGGCGAGCATGGTGATGGCGGCGGCCATGGTGGCCGCCACCGAGCTGATGAGGATGTCGCGGTGCAGCACGTGGCCGAGCTCGTGAGCCACCACCGCCTCCAGTTCCTGATCGTTCATCAGTTGCAACACGCCGGCGGTAAACGCCACCGAAGCGTGCCGCGGGTTACGGCCGGTGGCGAAGGCATTGGGAGATTCCTCCGGCAGAACGTAGAGCTTGGGCATCGGGATATTCATGCGATGCGCCAGGCGGCCGACGATGGGGGCGACGCGGCGGTACACGTCGGCATTCTCGGTTTCGGTGACGGGCTGGGCCGAATAAGACGCCAGCGCAATCTTGTCCGAGAAAAAGTAGCTGCCGAAATTCATCACCGCCGCAATCGCCAAACCGATGTACAGGCCGTTGCGGCCGCCCAGCGCCTCGCCCCCGACCAGCAGGACGCCGCTGAGCAGCCCCAGCAAGAGGGCGGTTTTCAGGGAATTGAATGTCATACCAGCACCTTCTTTCCAAATTCGATAACGCCCACGGGCGAGAGGTCCACCACCACGGCTTCGCCTTCGGAGAACTCGCCGGCAAGCAGCTTCAGGGCCAGCGGGTCCTGGACCAGCCGCTGAATGGCGCGGCGCATGGGGCGGGCGCCGAACTGCGGGTCGAAGCCTTCGTCGATGATCTTGTCCTTGGCGGCCTGGGTCACTTCGAGAGTGAGTTTGCGATCCCGAAGCAAAGTTGCCACCCGCTCCAACTGAATGTCGACGATACGGCGGAGGTTTTCGCGCGACAGAGCGTTGAAGACGATGATGTCGTCGATGCGGTTGAGGAACTCGGGGCGGAAGTGGAGCCGCAAGGCGTCGAGCAGCCGCTTGCGGGTCTCTTCGGTGCGCGAGTCGCGGGCATGCACGCTGAAGCCGATGGTGTTTTTCTCGACCAGGGTGGTGCCGATATTGGAGGTCATCACCACCACCGTGTTGGCGAAGCTCACCGTGCGCCCCTGGCCGTCGGTGAGGCGGCCATCGTCCAGAATCTGGAGCAACATATTGAAGACGTCGCTGTGGGCTTTTTCGATTTCGTCGAACAGCACCACCGAATAGGGCCGGCGGCGGACGTGCTCGGTGAGTTGGCCGCCTTCATCGTAGCCCACATATCCGGGAGGGGCGCCGATCATGCGCGCGACCGCGTGTTTTTCCATATATTCGGACATATCCACGCGGATCATGGCCTTATCGTCGTCGAACAGATACTGGGCCAGGGCGCGCACCAGCTCCGTCTTCCCTACCCCGGTGGGGCCGAGAAAAATGAAGCTGCCGATGGGCCGGTTGGGATCGCTCAACCCGGCGCGGTTGCGCAGGATGGCGTTGGAGACCAGGCGCACGGCTTCATCCTGTCCGACCACGCGGTCTTTCAGGCGGGCGGGCATTTCGATGAGCTTTTGCACTTCGCCTTCGAGCATCTTGGTCACCGGGATGCCGGTCCATTTGGCGACGATGCGGGCGATATCGTCCTCGCCGACTTCTTCCTTGAGCAAGGCGTTTTCTTTCACCGCCTCGAGGTCCTGCTCGGCGGCTTGAATGTCGCGGTCGATTTGGGAGAGGCGGCCATAGCGCAACTCGGCGGCTTTTTCCCAATCGCCGCCGCGGGTGGCTTTTTCTTCGTCCTTGCGCAGGGTCTCCTGCTCCTCTTTGAGGTGGCGCACGCGCTGGATGGCGCTCTTCTCCCGGTTCCAACGTTCTTTGAGACCGGCGGCCTCGCCGCGCAGGGTTTCCAACTCGTTTTCGATGTGGCGGAGACGCTCGTGCGAGGCGTGGTCGTTTTCCTTGCTGAGGGCCTGCCGCTCGATTTCCAGGTGCGCGATGCGGCGGTCGAGATCGTCGACTTGAATGGGCATGGAGCCGATTTGCAGGCGCAGGGCCGAGCCGGCCTCGTCGATCAAATCGATGGCTTTATCGGGCAGAAAGCGGTCGGCGATATAGCGCCGCGAGAGCACGGCGGCGGCAATGATGGCGGCGTCGGTGATGCGCACGCCGTGGTGGATTTCGAACTTTTCCTTGAGGCCGCGCAGGATGGCGATGGTGTCGTCGACGGTGGGCTCGCCCACCAGCACGGGTTGGAAGCGGCGCGCCAGGGCGGCGTCTTTTTCGACGTGCTTCTTGTACTCGTTGAGGGTGGTGGCGCCGATACAGCGCAGCTCGCCGCGGGCCAGCGCGGGTTTGAGGAGGTTGGCGGCGTCGATGGCGCCCTCCGCGCCGCCGGCGCCGACCAGGGTGTGGAGCTCGTCGATGAAGCAGATGATTTCGCCCTGCGAATCGATGATTTCGCGCACCACGGCCTTCAGGCGGTCTTCGAACTCGCCGCGAAACTTGGTGCCGGCGATCATCGAGCCGAGATCGATGCCGACCAGTTTCTTATTGCGCAACTGGTCGGGCACGTCGCCCCTGACGATGCGCTGCGCCAGACCTTCGACAATGGCGGTTTTGCCCACGCCCGGCTCGCCGATGAGCACGGGGTTGTTCTTGGTGCGCCGGCTCAGGACCTGCATGACGCGGCGGATTTCCTCGTCGCGGCCGATCACCGGGTCGAGCTTGCCCTGGCGGGCGGACTCGGTGAGGTCGTGGGCGTAGCGGGCCAGCGCCTGGTACTTGGTTTCGGGGTTCTGGTCCGTCACCCGCTGGGAGCCGCGTACGCCCACCAGCGCCTTCAGAATGGCGTCGTGAGTGGCGCCGGCGCGATCGAGCAACTGGCCGGCGGGATCGCTGCGCTGTTCCGCCAGGGCCAGCAGCAGGTGCTCGGTGGAGACGAATTCGTCCTTGAAGCGGCCGGCTTCGTCGAAGGCGCGTTCCAGGACCTGGTTCAACGGCTGGGAAAGATACATGCCCGGCTGCATCCCGGCGCTCTTGGGCAGGGTGTTGAGCATGCGGCGCGCTTCGGTGACGATGGCGTCGGGATGGACGCCGCATTTTTCCAGCACCGGCCGCACGATGCCTTCGCGCTCCTCGGCCAGGGCAATCAACAGGTGCAGGGGAAACATGACCTGGCTTTCGCTGCTTTCAGAAATGCCCTGCGTCTGTTGCAAGGCCTCCTGTGCCTTTTGCGTGAGTCTGTCGAGACGAAACATGAATTCCCTCCAAAAACAAAGGCGGGCAGGAGGTTCAACCTCCTGCCCTTCATTCTACTAATGATGCCTTGCTGCCAATGCTGAAGAAATGTAGCCACAGATGAACACAGATAAACGCAGATGAGGAAAGCACAGCCCTCGGTCCTATCTGTGTTTATCTGCGTTCATCTGTGGCTCAAATCTTAGCTTTGTCGCCGTACGCCGGCCTTAGTGCGAGGCTTCAATCTTGATCTGACGCGGTTTGGCGGCTTCCTTCTTGGGAAGCGACACGGTCAGGACACCGTTCTTGTAACTGGCGGCGATGTGCTCCAGATCGTAGACGCCGGGAACGGCGAAACTGCGCGAAAAGCTGCCGTATCCGCGCTCGATGCGATGGTAGCCCTTATTGCCGTCTTCCTTTTCGAACTTGCGCTCGCCGGATACGGTCAGGGTTTGGTTTTCGACGTTGACATTGATGTCTTTCAGATCGACATCCGGAACGTCGGCTTTCAACACCAGTTCGTTTTCCGACTCGTAGATGTCGACCGCGGGGCTCCAGGGCCGGCTGGCGGCGGGTTCGGAGAGCAGACGGCCGAAGGCGTCTTCAAAGAGGCGGATATTGGCTAACGGATCGAAATGACTGAGAGACATAGTTTTGAAACTCCTTAATCAGGTTAAATTCGGGAGGGGTTTCTGTGCCCTCACCTAGTTGTAATCATAAAATATTAGCGTGTTGATGTCAAATTTTATTTAGCTGATTGTAATCAATGATACGCCGCCCTGTCCCCACTGACCGTAAACCCCACATTCAAAAACCACGTCTACACGGTTGAATGGAATCCGCGGTTACCATAGACGTTCCTGAAAATCCAGCCGTGGAAGTATCCTCCCCACTACTCGATGATTTCGATTCCGTCGTGGAGCAACACTGGCCACGGATTTATCGTTACGCATGCGCCGCGCTTCGCGATGCGGATGAAGCGCAATCGGTGGCCCAGGACTGTTTTATGCGGGCCTACCGGGCGCGGGCGCAGTTCCGCGGGGAGTCCGCGCTGGCTACCTGGCTGATTCAGATCGCGGTGAACCTGGTGCGGGACCGGACTCGCAACCGGCACTTGCAGTTCTGGAAAGCGGCGGCGACCCGCTCGGTGGAGGCGGGTGAAGCCGGCTACTGGCTGAGCGACCACGCCCCCACGCCGGAAGCGCAGGCGAGCACGCGGCAACAGGTTGCCGCGGTCCGGAAAGCAGTGGAGTATCTTTCCGAGCGGCAGCGGGCGGTTTTCCTGCTGCGCTTCGTGGAAGGCATGGACCTGGCGGAAATCGCCAGCGCTACGGGAATGAAGGAAGGCACGGTTAAGGCGCACCTGTTTCGTGCTTTGGGCGCGGTGCGGCGGCGGGTGGGAGCAATTCGATGAACCAGCACCTGACGGAACGACAAATTCTGGAATGCGTGGCGGGCATGGCAGAGACCGATAGCCGGCGTCACCTCGGGGAGTGCCCCGCGTGTGGCGCCGAGGTCCATCGCCTGGAAGGCGCGGTGCGCGGGTTCGCCGTGGCTGCGCACCGGGCGGCCAGCCGCCCCGCGCCGCGCCTGGATTGGGCGGCGGCGCCGGTGGCGTGGGCGCCGGCATGGCGCCTGGCGGTGGCCGCGCTGGCGCTGGTGCTGCTCGCCATCCCACTAATGTTTCACTTTAACTTATACCCCAACAATATTGACAACACGGTTCATACCACCGCTCAAAGCCGGCAACAGCAGTTGGAACGGGAGCGCGCCGACGAGGCGTTACTCGAGCAGGTGGATCGGGCGGTGTCGCGTCCCGTTCCACAACCCATCCAGCCACTGGTTCAACTGGTGGCCTGGGGATCCAAATCCAATTCAGGAGTCACCGAATGAAGCCCTTTTGTTTACTTCCGATTCTGATTTCGCTGGGTGCCGCATGGGCCCAGCCACCGCAACCGGCGAACCCGCCGGCGCCGGCTCCCAACGCCGCGCCCGCGCCCAACGCCCCTCCGGCTCCTCCCGCGCCGCGAGCCCGCCGTCCCCCCATGGAACGCCGCCTGGAAGGTCCTTCCCGCTGGTGGGAAAACCAGGAGATGGTTCAGAGGCTGGGGCTGACGGGCGAACAACAGAAAAAGATGGAAGACATCTTCGAGCAAAGCCGCCTTCGGCTCATCGACCTGAACGCGGCGCTACAGAAGGAAGAAGCCATCATGGAGCCGCTGATGGCGGCCGACCAGCCGGACGAAGCCAAACTGCTGGCGCAGGTCGACAAAGTGGCGCAAGCCCGCGCCGAGCTCGAAAAGGCCAACGGGCGGATGCTGGTGGGGATGCGGCGCGTGCTGACCCCGGACCAGTGGAAAAAGCTGCAAGCGGACCGGCCGGAAGGCCGCGGCCGCGGCGGGCAGGGAGGACCCGGCGGTCCTCCTCCGAACGGTGGCCGAGGTCCGGGCGGTCCGGGCGGCCAGCCGCAACAGCAAGAGCGCGAAGAACCGATTTAGGCGATGTCATCGGGCCGCGACCGATAAAGACTGTCAGGAATATAGCCACAGATGAACACAGATGAACACAGATGAAAGAAATCAAAGAATTTATCTGTGTTTATCTGTGTTCATCTGTGGCTCGAATCTTAATGGTCTCCCCTCATTTCTGTTTCAACCGCTCCGCTTCCTCCGCCGTCAGCTTTAAGAAGCTGCCGTGCTTGCACCCCTTGGGAAACGTCACCTGGTCGTTGATGAGCTTCCAATGTTCCAGATCGGTGGAACCGATGGCTTCATAGCGAACCGGGGGACGGTAGTGATCGTAATAGATCACGTATTTGCCATCGAGATCGAGCGCCGAGGGCCCCTCCGACCAGGCTTCCGTAAACGGTCCCTGAATATCCGTCCACGGCCCTTCCAGGCTCGGCCCGCGCGCGATCTTGATGTCCTTGTGCAGCGGCTCGGCGCGCTCGTCTTTGAAAATCAGCCAATATTGGCCGCGGGCGTGCAGGATGGTGGCGTCGATGACTTCGTAGCCGGGATCGAAGAAAATCTCCGGCGGGGTGAAGCTGACGAAGTCCTTGGTATAGGAGTGGTAGATGCGGTTGCCCTTGTATTTGCCTTCCACCACGCTCGACCAGATAATCTGCCACGCCGCGCGCTTGTCGTCCCAATAAATCTCCGGCGCCCAGGTATTTTTGGCGCCTTCGACCTTGGCCATCAGGGGCACTTCGGTCTGCTCGCTCCAATGAATCAGGTCGCGGGAATGCGCGTAGCCGATCTTGTCGGTGTGCCAGTCCCAGGTCCAGACCATGTGGAACTCGCCATCCGGGCCGCGCGTCAGGAAGGCATCGCGCATCAGCTCGCCCTCGTGCGAGGGCGGGAGCCATGGCTTGCCATCGTGGAGCGGCGCGTAGTGGTAGCCGTCCGGGCTCAAGGCAAAGTAGACGCCGGTTTTGGCGGGCTCGATGAAATAAGCGAAAAGGTAGGGGCCGGCGGCGTGCAGGGGCGCGAGAACCAGTGACCCAAGCAGGCACGCGGCCCAGACCGAGCCGCGACCGGGAGGGCGCGGTTGCCGGGATATCATTTCACCTCCTGGAGCACTTTGCCGATCCATTGCGATTCCTCGGTGACGCGGCCCTGGACATCGTACAGCCGCCAGGTCCAACGGCCGCCATCGGCGTAGATTTTCTCCCACTCCCGCTTCCCTTCCCGCGACCAGAACGTCTCGGCGCCGGTGCGCCGGCCGTGGTGAAAGCTGGCCTCCCAGAGTTTGGCGCCATCGGGATAGAAAAATATCTGCGTGCCCTCCAGACCCGCGGGGCCGATCGTCCATTCCGCTTTCAGCTTGCCGTCCGGGTAGTTTTCACGGTGACGCCGCGCCGGCGATGCCGGAGCCGGCTCGGCGGCAGCCTCGGCGCCGCCCGATTCCACCCAGGCTTCGTTCAGCTCGATTTCCAGATTGGGCTTGTTCTTCGAAGTCACGATGTGGATCAACCCATTGGCGCCCTGGGTCGCGGTGGTGTAGCCGACGGTTTCGACGTCCGGCAGATCGCGGGTTTTCCAGGTGGCGCCGTCGTCGTCGCTCAGCGCCACATAGGAACCGGGCCGGGTGGGACCGGAGGCGTACTTCTTGCCGTGGTTGTAATCGGCCACGAAGAACACCCGGCCGTCGCGCAGACGGATCGCGCTGGGCCGCTGGCCGCTGCCGAGCGGCATGAAATGGGTGGCTTTCTTCTCCCAGGTCTTGCCGCCGTCGCGGCTGATGGATACCGGCATGAAGCCATCGATATTGGTATTCTTGCCGCCGAAACCGATCAGCGAGCCGTCCTTGCCGACGATGAGGGTAGTGTGCCGGCCGCCGGTGCGGCCGCCGGTATCGAACCAGGTCTTGCCGTTGTCTTTGCTGGCGAAGACTACCGAGGCGCCGCCCTTGGCGTCCACCGGCATGAAAATCTCGCCGCCAGAGGAGCGCACGATGCTGTCGATCGGCTGCGGCGTGTAGTAACCCACTTCGCCGGTGAGGTGGGGAAACTCGACTTCGTTCCAGGTGGCGCCGCTATCGGCGGAAGTCATGAACTGGAAAGGCGGCCCATCGAGCAGACGTGGCGCGCCGAAAAACAACCAGACTTTGCCGCCGTCGTTCCAGATCACCGGCGCGGCCAGGTCGCAGTCGGCAAATACGGGCCAGGGCTCGGGCATATCCCAATCCTCCGCGCCGTAGCGGCGGCGCATGATCAGGATGGTCTGCTGCGGGTCGTCCTCGTACTTGGGCGTATTGTAATAGGCCGCCAGCATGTCGCCGTTGGGCATTTCCTGAATGGCGGAATTGTGATAGGCCGTGCCCAGCCCGGGCGCGAGGCCGATCTTCCAGCCAACCGTGCGCATGTCGCGCCCGTTCAGATCGGGGAAAAGCGGGTGCGTGTGGTAGTAGGGCACCGACGGGTTGGGACCTTTGGCGGGACCGTCCGGCACGGTCTGCTTGACCGCGGTTTCGAAGAACGGCGTTCGATCAGGCAGCGGCGCGGTGGCGGGTATGGGCGCTTCGACCACGCGAAAACCGATATTGCCCTTGGCCGTAACCAAGCCCGGCGCCATGGAGGCGCGATTGGCCGAGCGGGCGAAATAGGGGAGTTCGGCGGGAATGTGCTTGCCGCCATCGTCCTTCGATGCACGATAGTCGAGACCGCCGCCGCGAATTACTTTGGCCACGCCCGCGGCGGGTCCCACCGGGTCGGTCTGGGCCTCGCGCGGGTACAGCCCGTGCCAGTCGAGACACCATTCCGCCACGCCGGTGTGCATGTTTTTCACGCCCCAGGCATTGGCCGTCTCGGGCGCGGGCGGCCAGGCGCCGGAGGAAAACGGCGTCCGCGTGCCGGCGCGGCAGGCATATTCCCATTCCGCTTCGGTGGGCAGGCGATAAGCCTTGCCTTCCTTCTTGCTCAGCCATGCGCAGAACGCCGTGGCGTCCTGCCAGCTCACGCCGTTGGCGTAGGGCGCGTAGTACGGATCGGCTTTATAATTGGGGCGAAATTGGCGGTATACGGCCGCGGTCACTTCGGTCACGCCGATCCAATACGGCTTGGCGATGGTGACCTTGTGTACCGGCGTTTCGTCGTAATCGCCTTCCGCGGGGCGGTCGTAGACGGTGCCTTTGGGCGCTTCGAGCAGGGCTTTGGGCAGCGGGGTGGAGTCCACCCCCATCTCAAAAGAACCGGGCTCGATCCGAACCAGCTCCATGCCCAGGGAGTTCCGGGTGAAACGATCCACCGGCTGCCCCAACAACGCCCAGCCAGCCGCAGCGCAACACACGGCGCCCAATGCATAATAGTGACTGCGAGCCATGTCTTTCAGAATAACGCGCCGCCAGGCGTTACTTGGCGGGACGGCACTCGCCGCCGCACAAACCAGCCGCGCCGCTGGCGATTCGGGAAACGCCGTCGAGCGTTGGGGCCTGTTCGAGATCGCGCTCGATGGACCGCGCGACGGCAATCCGTTCCTCGATACGGCGCTCGACGGCGAGTTCCGCTTCGAGCATCGCGTGGTCGAAGCCGCCGGCTTCTACGATGGCGACGGAGTCTACAAGATTCGTTTCATGCCGGACGCCGAAGGCGCGTGGCAATACCGCACCCGCAGCAACCGGCCGGCGCTCGATGGCAAGACCGGAAGTTTCGTCTGCGCCCCACCCTCCGCCGGCAACCATGGGCCGGTGGGCGTCCGCAATACCTACCATTTCGGCTATGCCGACGGCGCCCCGTTCTACCAGTTCGGCACCACCTGCTACGCTTGGACACACCAGGGCGACGCACTCGAAGAGGAGACCCTGGCAACCCTCCGAACCGCGCCCTTCGACAAAATCCGCATGTGTGTGTTCCCCAAGTGGTATGCCTACAACCATGGCGAACCGCCCGCCTATCCGTTTCCGCGCAACGCCTCCGGCGTGAACGACACCGCGCATTTTGAGCCGTTCTTCTTTCAGCGCCTGGAAAAGCGGGTGGGGCAACTGAGCGCGCTGGGCATCCAGGCCGACATTATCTTATTTCATCCCTACGATAAGTGGGGTTACAGCAGCTTACCGGCGGAAGTCAACGACCGCTATCTTCGCTACGTCGTGGCCCGTCTGGCGGCATATCGCAACGTCTGGTGGTCGATGGCCAACGAATGGGATCTGGTCAAAACCAAGACCCTGGCCGACTGGGACCGCTTTTTCCATATCGTCCAGGAAGCCGATCCGTACCAGCATCTGCGCTCCATCCATCAAAGCCGGGTGATGTACGATCACGGTAAACCGTGGGTGACTCATGCCAGCATCCAGAGCGACGACTTCAACAAGATCGGTGAATGGCGCGATGCGTTTCGCAAACCGATCGTCCTCGACGAGTGTAAGTACGAAGGCAATATTCCACGCCGCTGGGGCGATATCTCGGCCCGCGAGATGGCGCGCCGCTTCTGGCTGGGCGCCACGCTGGGCGCGTGGGTAGGCCATGGCGAAACGTATCTCGACCCCCATGACGTGCTGTGGTGGTCCAAGGGCGGCAGGCTGAAAGGGGAAAGCGCACCGAGGATTGCGTTTCTGCGTAAGATCGTCGAATCCGCGGGGAAGCTCGATCCCCTGCCCGGCGCTTACTATCCATGTCTCGCCCGCGCGGGCGAAGAGTATCTGTTCTATCTCGACTATCATCGCCCCGCCGAATATACTTTCGAGTTAGCCGGACCGTCCGAATTCCGCGCCGAGCTGATCGATCCCTGGCAAATGCAGGTCACCGCATTCGATGGCCGGTACCAGGGCAAGGCGGAGTTGAAGCTTCCGGGCGAACCGTATCTGGCGGTGCGGTTCCGAAAGGCCGGATGACATATATTCCAATGAGGAGCGTTTCGAATGACCCATCCAACCCGCCGCGATTTTTCGCGGCTTCTGCCAATCCTCGCACTTACGACCTCCGGCATGGCGGCTGAAACCAACGACGCGCAGTATCGCGCGCAAATCGAACAATGGCGGCAGCACCGCGAAGCGACGCTCAAGGCCGACGGCGGCTGGCTTACAGTCACCGGCCTGTTCTGGCTCAAGGAAGGACCGAACTCGATCGGCAGCGACGCCTCCAGCGACATTCCGCTGCCCGAGTCCGCTCCCGCTCGCCTCGGCACGCTCGGAATCGGCTCCGGCCACGCCACTTTCATCGCATCCGATCCTTCGGTGACACTGCACGGTAAGCCGGTGACGAAAGCGGAGATTCGTCCCAACAGCCCGGACGCTCTGGTGGCCGGCCCGCTGCAGTTGCTGCTGCTCAAACGCGGGGAGCGCCTGGCACTGCGGCTCAAAGACAACAACAGCAAGGCGCGCCGCGAGTTCACCCATCTGAGCTGGTATCCGGTCGACGAGAATTGGAAGATCGCGGCCAAGTTCATTCCCGTCCCATCCGCCACCAAGCTGGTTTTCGATACCGTCATTGGCGAACAGGAGACTTCCGACAGCCCTGGCTACGCGGAGTTTGAACGCGGCGGCAAAACCTATCGTTTGCAGGCCGCCACCGAGGGCAAGCTGTTATTTTTCGTCATTCGCGATCAGACCAGCGGTAAAACCACCTATCCCGCCTCGCGCTTCCTCTATGCCGAACCGGCGCGCGACGGCGTGGTGACTCTCGATTTCAATAAGGCCGAAAACCCCCCGTGCGCTTTCACTAACTACGCCACCTGCCCGCTGCCTCCTCCGCAAAACCGGCTGCCGCTGGCCATCACCGCCGGCGAGCAAAAGTACGAAGGCAGCGCGCACTAAGCGGAACTTCTTTTGGCTAAGCAGTTGGAGCGCGCGCTGCTGAACGGGTGTTGGGGCGTAATCTTGTGCTACAAGTCGTACGAGATGAATACGACAGTGCGTAATCTGGATGAGCGGGCTTATAGGGCGCTGCAAGCCCGCGCGGTGATGGAGGGGCGCACCGTCGGCGAGCTGATCAGCGAAGCCATCCGGAGCTATCTCGGGCGCGGCCCGGTAAAGCGGGGAACGGCAAGCCTGCGAGCGCTTCGCCCGGAGCCGTACCCGGAGGGGAACGAGCGACTCAGCTCCGAGATTGACGCCATCGTTTACGGCGCACAGCGGTGATCGTTCTCGATTCGGCTACGGTGCTGCTGGTGCGGCGCGATCTCGGGGTAGCGGCGCGGGTGGGCAGGCTGCTGCTCGACGCCGACGAACTCGACTTCGTTCCGTGTTCCGACCTCTTCTCAGACGCATTTGAGACGTTCACGCACCAAGGAAGTACACGCTTGAATTTTGCGGACGCGGCGATTGCACTCGTCGCCGAGCAAGGCGCCGGCGGCTTGGTGCTCACGTTCGACGAGGAACTCGGCAAGCTCCCCGGAGTCCAGGTCCCCACCGAAAGCAGGCCGTAGAAGACTTCCAGACTTGGGGACGCGAGTCTTCTGCCGGGGAATCCGCGCCTGAGCGGTATACCCGCATTGGCCGCGGCGAACCGGTCGCTCAGTTTGTCCCGCGCAGCTCCTTCGGCGATTCGCTTGCTTTCTTCGGCGCCGCGCCCCAAATTTGGAATATGATTGACCCAATGGTCAAATCTCAATTTTGCAGTTCCCATCTTCTGATGGCTTCCGCTCTTTTGCTGTCGCTGGCGCAAGCGCCGCCGGCCGTGGCGCAGGGGCGGTCTCAAGCCCAGGCTCCGGCACAAGCTCCCGCTACGGCTCCAGTTACGGCTCCCGCCGAGCGGTCCGCTCCCGCTCCGGTTCCCGGCGGGAGGGGTGGACGCGGTGGTATCGCCGGCCCCGGGCCGGCCATCGGCGGCGACATCAGTGAAACGCCGGTAGTCACGCACCACAGCATCACGGTCAACGGCAAAACCCTGAATTACACCGCCACGGCGGCGGAGATGCCGCTGAAGAACACGTCGGATGTCACCGAGGCGCACATCTTTTATATGGCCTACACGTTGGACGGCGCGAGCAACGAGGCCAAGCGCCCGCTGACGTTCTGCTTCAACGGCGGACCCGGCTCGGCGTCGATGTGGGTACACATGGGCGGCATGGGGCCGCGCAGTCCCAAGTTGATGCCCAATGGCGGCATGCCGCCGCCGCCCTACGAAGAGAAAGACAACCAGGATACCTGGCTGGACGTGACCGACCTGGTGTTCATCGACCCGGTGGGCACCGGCTACAGCCGCGCCAAGTCCATTGAGGTGGCGCGCCGCATGAACGGCGTGCAAGGCGATATTCAGTCGGTGGGCCAGTTTATCCAG
>JBKQVG010000062.1:0-15265 GCA_052325345.1 Bryobacteraceae bacterium | reverse complement strand
CCGTCGAGCCAGGCGGGCTGGGCTTTCATCAGGTCGAGGAACTGGGCAAACCACGGCGCGTCGAAATTCTGGGGGGAGACCCACATCTGGGCCGCCGGATGGAACTTGCGCAATTCCTGCTTCTGCTTTTCGAGCAGGGCGAACAAATACCTCGGTTCGCTGTGGCCAGGATCGCCGCCGGGGACGAATACGGCGTCGATACGGGGCAAGCGGCGATAGACCTGCTCCCACTCTTGGAGCGCGAATTCGACGGTCTTGGGGTCGGAATAGTCCTTATCCATGGCCGGATACCAGATCCAGACTTCAATGCCGTATTCCGCGCAGATGCGGGACATTTCGGCCATCATGTCGATTTTGGAGAGATGGAAATGAGGGCTGTCGTCATCATCGTCGGAGCGCGGCGGAATCAATTCGATGGCGTTGGTGCCGAAGATGGCGAGGTCGCGGACGTATTGTTCGAAGTCGGCGGGCGTCCAGGCATCGTAGGTGTTGACTTTGGGGCGATAGCCGATCTGATGGCCGCGCAACTTGTATTTGGGGCTGGAAGCGAGCTTGAAATCACCGTCGATTTCGGCCGCGAGGTGAGCCCAGCGCAGTTCGCGTAGAAAGCGGCCAACGCCGAACAGGGTGCCGCGCTCGTCGTTGCCCTGAATGTCGATGGCGTTGCCGTGCACTTGGATTTCGAAGCCTTCCGCGGGTCCCGATCCGGTGGCGTGATGCACGTGGATGGACGGGACGTTCGCCGGTGGCGTGGAAGGCGACAGGGCCCAGCGCAGCGCGGTGCGGCGCTCCACTTCCTCGATCAACATCGCGGCGGCCTTTTTTTCGGGCGCGGTCAGGTTGGGGCCGGCAACGACAGCGGCATTCCGCAAATCGAGCGGCGCCGCCAAGGAGGCTCCCGCGAACAGCAGGACTCCATAGAGAAGGGGCAGGCGATTTCTTTTCACTTGGATTTACCTGGGTCCCAGATGGTCGCGCCTATATAGCGGACCTGATCCGGAGAGTCGTTATAGTAATAGATCGTTACAATTTTTCCGTCCGGCCGCTGAACGGTGCGGGAGTAGCCGATGTCCCAGGCTCCGGCGTCGGCGCGGAGGATGATGTCGGCACCCCAGGTTCGGCCATCGTCGGAACTCAAACGGGCGCGGATGCCATACGGCTCCTTCCGATATCCATAGGTAATGGCAATGCGGCCGTCCTGCAATCGGATCATGGCGGGCGGGTTGCCGCGTCCAGTATCGGGCGCCGGGGTTCCTACCAGTTGCCAGGATTTGAGATTGTCATCGGAGCGCCACAGATCGATGCGATGCGGATGGCGAAGGGCGGTGAGCACGGAAGCGGGAGAAAGGCGCACCGAGGCAGGCATGATGGCGTAATCGTCTCCTTCGGGTTCCGGACCGATCCAGGATACGAAATGCCAGGTTTTGGCGCCATCCTCGGTTCGGGCCACCATGACGCGGCCCTCTTTCGCGTTGGCTTTGGGAACGGTCAGAAAGAGGGTCAGGGCGTGTTTGCCGTCGATGAGGTAGTCGGTGCGGGCGGCGGTGCCTGGTTGGCCGAAGTCGGGAAGCTTGTAAGGCCCGGACCAGATTCGGCCGCGATTCATGGAGTAGTAGAAGCGGGAGGGGCCCGCGTCCTTATCGGACATGCGGGCGGTAAAAATGAAGCCGGGACTGGAGAAATCGATTCCGCCTGGGCAATCGACCGCGGATTTACCGCCAGGCTCGGTGGGCACTCCGGCTACCATGGTTCCCTCGGGCGGGCGCAGTTCGGGATGCTTTTCGATGGTCCAGGTTTGGCCGCCATCCAGGCTGCGCGCCAGCAAGTGTTCAGCGGGCCGATCCCAATCGATGGAGTGGCGTTCCTGGCTTTGCTTGAAGTAGCCGGCCTCGAAGCCAACCAGAATCTCGTTGCCCCAGGACCAGATTCCGTGGTTTGCGGGCCAGCCGCCATAGCGGCCCGCTTCTTTGAAAACCACGACATTCCGCGTGGTCACTGGGGCCTGCGCTAACAGGCTCGGAAGCAGGGTCGATCCAAGCGCCAATATCCATATGGCCGGTTTCACTGATACGGTTCCTCCATCGGCGCAACGGATTATATCTCGCGCCAAGACGCGGGGCAAGCTGCGAGCGCTCCAGCTGCGAGCGCTCCAGGTTGCGGCTTTTCCTGAAACACATTTCTTAAACACAACGGCAGCATTTTGTTTTAGCGCCGATAGGTGTATTCTGGAGTGTCAAAGGAGGACTCGGACACGGTCAGGTTTTGTGCGCTGGCGAGCGGGAGCACGGGCAACGCGGCCCTGATCGCGACTTCCAGCACCCGCATTCTGGTGGATGCCGGGTTGAGCATGCGGGAACTCGGCCGGCGCCTGGCGGCGATCGGGGAAGATCTGGAATCGATCGACGCTATTGTCGTCACCCACGAGCACGGCGATCACGTTTCCGGCCTGCCGGTGTTGGCGCGGAGCAAGAAGGTTCGCGCCAGGATTTACATGACGCGCCTCACCGCTCCCTCTATCGATTGGGGTGGGGCGGAGCCGCGGCTCGAAACCTTTCAGGCCGGAGCGCGCTTCGTGGTGGGCGACATCGCGGTGGAAAGCTTCTCTATCCCCCACGATGCCCTGGACCCGGTGGGCTACGCATTTGAAGCCGGCGGGGTGCGCATCGGCGTAGTCACCGATCTGGGCTACGTGCCGGAATCCATCAAGTTTCATCTGCGCCGCACGGACCTGCTCATGCTGGAGGCCAATCACGATCTGGACATGCTCAAGGTGGGCCCGTACCCCTGGGCGGTGAAACAGAGGGTGATGAGCCGGGTGGGGCACTTGTCGAATCTGAGCATGTCGGAATATCTGGCCGTGGATATGGACCGCGCCACCACTCGCCTGGTGCTGGGCCACCTGAGCGAGCAGAACAATCACCCCGAGATCGCGCGCATGGTGGCGCGGCAGACGCTGGAAGGGCGCGGCCTGACGACGCAGTTGAGCATCGCCGCGCCGCACGCGCCAACCGAGGTTTACGAATTCTGAGAAGAAATTTGGCCGCAGATGAACACCGATAGACACAGATGGAGAAACTAAAGGATTTATCTGTGTTCATCTGCGTTTATCTGTGGCTGGAATTTGATTTTTCAAAACCATGATTCCCCGATATACGCGGTCCGAAATGGGCCGCATCTGGAGCGACCAGAACCGTTTCACGCAGTGGCTGGAGGTGGAACTGGCGGCGTCGGAGGCGCTGGCTGAGCTGGGCGTGGTTCCCGCCGAAGCGGCCCGCCTGCTGCGTGCCCACGCCGGCTTCGAGGTGGCGCGGATCCACGAGATTGAGCGGGAGGTGAAGCACGACGTGATCGCCTTCACCACCGCCGTGGCGGAAACCATGGCGCGCGCCGGCCACGGGGAAGCGTCGCGCTGGCTGCACTACGGGCTGACCTCCAACGACGTGGTGGACACCGCCCAGGCGTTGGTGTTGCGGCAAGCCTCGGCGATCGTACTGGCCGGCCTGGAAGCTCTGCGCGCCGTATTGAAGCGCCGCGCGCTGGAGTTCCGCTACACGGTGCAGATCGGCCGCACCCACGGCGTGCACGCCGAGCCGGTGACCTTCGGCTTGAAACTGGCGATCTGGTACGAGGAGGCCGGGCGCAGCCTGGAGCGGGTCCGGGCGGCGGCGGAAGACTTGCGCGTGGGGAAGACCTCGGGAGCGGTGGGCACGTTCGCCCACATCGGTCCGGAAGTGGAAGAGCTCATTTGCGCGCGCCTCGGGCTCGAGCCCGCCAACGCGGCCACACAGGTGATCCAGCGCGACCGGCACGCCGCGTTGGTGGCGGCCCTGGCGCTGGCCACCGCGCTGTGCGAAAAAATCGCCCTCGAAGTCCGCCACTTGCAGCGTACCGAAGTGCGCGAGGCCGAGGAATATTTCTCCCCGGGGCAAAAAGGCAGCTCCGCCATGCCGCACAAGCGCAACCCGGTGACCAGCGAACAGATCTGCGGCCTCGCGCGAGTGGTGCGCGCCAACGTGCAGGCGGCGTACGAAAACGTGGCGCTGTGGCACGAACGCGACATTTCGCACTCCTCGGTGGAGCGGGTGATTCTGCCGGATTCCACCATCCTGGCGGACTATCTGCTCGACAAAACCACCTCCCTGGTAGACAGGCTGCTGGTTTATCCGGCCCGCATGAAGCGCAATCTGGAGCTGACCCGCGGCCTGGTCTTCAGCGGCCAGTTGCTGCTCGACCTGGCGGCCGCCGGCATGTTGCGCGAGCGGGCCTACCGCATCGTGCAAGGGCATGCCATGAAAGCCTGGGAGGAAGAAGGCGACTTCCGCGCCGCCATCGAAGCCGATCCCGAGATCGGCGCCGCGCTGACGCACGAAAAGATCGTGGAAGCTTTTTCGCTGGAGCGCCAGTTGCGCAACATCGACCGTATTTTCGAGCGGGTGTTTGGCGGGACGGATCGAACAGTTTGAACCGCCGTTGTTTCCATCACACTTCTGTAATCGAGAACATTCGATAATTGTAGGGAACGTGGGCCCCGACAATGCCCGGGAGGACCGATGGAACCGCTCGCGAAAGACGAACTGCGCAAACTCGACGCATACTGGCGCGCCGCCAATTATCTGTCGGTGGGGCAGATCTACCTCTACGACAATCCGCTGCTGACCGAACCGCTCCGCCTGGAGCACATCAAACCCCGCCTGCTGGGCCACTGGGGGACCACGCCCGGCCTCAACTTCATTTACGTTCACTGCAATCGTCTGATCAAGAAGTACGACCTGAACATGATCTACGTTTGCGGGCCGGGGCACGGCGGCCCGGGCATGGTGGCCAACACCTATCTGGAGGGCGCCTACAGCGAGATCTATCCCAACATCGGGCAGGACGCCGAGGGCATGAAGCGCCTCTTCACCCAATTCTCGTTTCCCGGCGGAATTCCCAGCCACGCCGCGCCGGAAACTCCCGGCTCGATCCATGAAGGCGGCGAGCTCGGCTACTCCATTCTGCACGCTTACGGCGCCATATTCGACAATCCCGACCTGCTGGCCTGCTGCGTGGTGGGCGACGGCGAATCCGAAACCGGCGCGCTGGCCACCAGTTGGCATTCCAACAAATTCCTGGACCCGGTGCGCGATGGCGCGGTGATCCCCATCCTGCACCTCAACGGCTATAAGATCGCCGGACCGACCGTGCTGGCGCGCATTCCTCCGCCGGAGCTCGACGAGTTGCTGAAGGGTTACGGCTATAAGCCCTACACGGTGGAAGGCGACGAGCCGATGGCCATGCACCAGCGGATGGCGGCCACGCTCGAAACCGTGATTCAGGAAGTCCGCGAGATCCAGACCCGCGCCCGCAAGAATAACGACCCGGCGCGCCCGCAATGGCCCATGATCGTGCTGCGGTCGCTCAAGGGATGGACGGGCCCGAAAGAAGTGGACGGCCTCGCCATCGAAGGCACCTTCCGCGCGCACCAGGTGCCGGTGACCGACTTCGATACCAAACCCGCGCATATCCAGATTCTCGAAAACTGGATGAAAAGCTATCGCCCCGAAGAGCTCTTCGATGAGAACGGCCGGCTGCTGGCGGAGATCGCCGCGCTCGCTCCCAAGGGCAACCGGCGCATGGGCGCCAATCCGCACGCTAACGGCGGGATCCTGCTCAAAGACTTGCGCATGCCCGATTTCCGCCAGTATGCCGCCAAGGTGGACCGGCCCGGCCAGACCCTGGGCGAGGCCACGCGCGCGGCCGGCGATTTTCTCCGCGACGTGATGAAGCTGAATTTGGATGGGGGCAATTTTCGCGTGTTCGGGCCCGACGAAACCGCATCCAACCGCCTGGGCGCTCTCTTCGAGGTCACCAACCGCGCTTCCGACGCCACGATTCTGCCCACCGACGACCACATCGCTCCCGACGGCCGCGTGATGGAAGTCCTCAGCGAGCACATGTGCCAGGGATGGCTGGAAGGCTACCTGCTTACCGGGCGCCACGGCTTTTTCTCCTGCTATGAGGCCTTCATTCACATCATCGATTCCATGTTCAACCAGCACGCCAAATGGTTGAAGGTGACTCGCCACATTCCCTGGCGCCGCCCCATCGCCTCGCTCAACTACCTGATCACCTCCCACGTCTGGCGCCAAGACCACAACGGATTCAGCCACCAGGACCCCGGTTTCATCGATCACGTGATCAACAAGAAAGCCGACGTGGTGCGCGTCTATCTGCCGCCCGATACCAATACGCTGCTCTCGGTGGTGGACCATTGCCTGAGAAGCCGCCACTACGTCAATGTCATCGTGGCCGGCAAACAGCCCGCCCTCCAATACCTGGACATGGACAAGGCCATCAAGCACTGCACCGCCGGAATCGGCATCTGGGATTGGGCCAGCAACGACCAGGGCGGCGCGCCCGACGTGGTGATGGGCTGCTGCGGCGACGTACCCACGCTCGAAACCCTGGCCGCCGTCGATCTGCTCCGCGCGTCCCTGCCCGATCTGAAGATCCGGGTGGTGAACGTGGTGGACCTGATGACCCTGCAGCCGGCCAGCGAACACCCGCACGGGCTTTCCGACAACGAGTTCGATTCCCTCTTCACCACCGACAAGCCGGTGGTCTTCGCTTTCCACGGCTACCCGTGGCTGATCCATCGCCTCACCTACCGGCGCCATAACCACGACAATCTTCACGTGCGCGGCTACAAGGAAGAAGGCACCACCACCACGCCTTTCGATATGACCGTGCTCAACGAGTTGGACCGGCTGCACCTGGCCATCGACGTGATCGACCGCGTACCCGGACTGCGTAACGTAGCGGCGCACCAGAAGCAGGCGCTGCGCGACAAGCTCATCGAGCACAAACTCTATATTTCGCGCTACGGCCAGGATATGCCGGAGATTCGGAACTGGCGCTGGTCGCGTTGAGCGGACCTTGGGAAAGAGGAAAGAGGGATTGTCGGTAAACAGGCGCCACGTGTTTGCATGTAGTTACAGAGCCGCGACGCCAGGGAGCGGTTGTCGATCGCCCATCCTCCCCAAAACGGTTAAGCATCCTTCGCCTTCGAGCGGTTCCCACCACGCCCCGCTATGCTAAGAAAAGGGCGGTCGGGGCGTCCTATTCATTGGAAGAACCGGACAGGATGAAATCGCTGATGGCTGCCACGGTAGACTCTGCCGGCCTGCCGGCCGCCGATCTGGAAGGAATTTTTAGCGAGCACCACGGGCTGGTGTTTCGCGCCGCCTATCGCATCACCGGCAATGCCAGCGATGCCGAGGACGTACTGCAAACCGTATTCCTGCGGCTGCTCAAGCGCGCGCCGGAGGCGGAGCCGGTCGGCCACATGGCCAGTTTCCTGCACCGCGCCGCCGTCAATGCGGCGCTTGATCTCATGCGAACCCGGCAAAATGTGCGCCATGTCCCGCTCGACGACCTGGAGCCGGTTCTGGCGGAACCGGCCCACCGGTCCCCGGACCGGGCGCAGGCGTCGGGCGAAATCCGCGACTGGCTGCGCGGCGCGCTGGCCCGTCTCAACCCGCGCATTGCGCAGATGTTCGCCCTCCGGTTCTTCGAAGGAAAGGATAATCCCGAAATCGCGCGCCTGCTGGAAACTACCCCCGGAACCGTGGCGGTGACCTTGTCCCGAACCCGCGACAAACTGGAAAGGGAGTTTCGCGCCTACATGGGAGGAGTGGCATGACCCCTGAAGACCGTTTCCTGGACCCGCAACTCGACCGTGCCGTGGCGGAGATCCGCGACGAGGCCGTCGATCCCGCCGCCATCGAAGGCGCCCGTTCGCGCGTCTGGCGGCGCCTCGCGTCCGAACTCGTGCCGGCCGGGGAACACATCCCCGATTGCGCCGGCTTTCAGGTTCTGATCCCCGCCTTCCGCGCCGGTACCCTGCCGGAATCGCGGTCGCTGTTGGTGCGCGATCACCTTCACGCCTGCGTGGCCTGCCGCAAGGTTTACCAGGGCCGGGTCGCAGCCATGCCGTCCCGCGGTCAGTCCGCGCCGGCCGCGCCACGTCGCGCCATCCGTTGGCGTTGGGCCTTCGCGGCCGCGGCGGTTTTCGCGGCCGGCGCGGTCGTATGGGTCGTAGTCGGTCAGTACGGCGCCTACCATGGCCAAGCCACCGTCGCATCCATCAACGGCGCTTTGTATGAGGTGACCGCCGCCGGCATCCAGCCGATGACCAATGGCGAGGCCCTGCCCGACAACGTGGAACTCCGCGCCGCCAAAGCGTCGGACGCCGTGCTTCGGCTGCGCGACGGTTCGCGCGTGGAGTTGCGCGAGCGTTCGAGCCTGGTCACGTATTCATCCGGCGACGATCTCACCGTCCGCCTCTCGCGCGGCAGCATCATCGTGGAAGCCGCCAAACGCCGCCGGGGCCATTTGTTTGTGGATACCGACGATTGCCGCGTGGCCGTAACCGGCACGGTTTTCGGCGTCAGCTCGGGGATCAAGGGCTCGCGCATTTCGGTGGTTCAGGGCCAGGTCCACGTGGAGCACAACAATATCGATACCGTGCTCAACCCCGGCGACCAGGCGGTCTCGAGCGCAACGATCGAGCCCGAATCGGTTCGCGAGGATATCGGCTGGAGCCGCAACCGCACCGCCCTGCTGCACCAACTGGACGCCCTGCGGTCCGGTCTGCGCCAGATCCGCCTGCCGGCCTTGCGTTATTCCAGCCGCCTGATGGACCGCCTCCCGGCCGATACCGTGCTCTACGCCTCCATTCCCAACCTGGGGCCCTATCTTGCCGAGGCCCAGTCGGTGCTCGACCGCCAACTGGTCGAAAGTTCGGAATTGCGCGCCTGGTGGGCCGCCCGCGGCGGCCGGATCGCTCCGGTGCTCGAAAAGCTGCGCGCCGCCAGCGAATACCTGGGGGACGAAATCGCCCTGGTGAGCACGGCCGGAGCCGATGGCCAGCCGCACGCACCGGTCTTGTTCGCCGAAGTCAAGCGCGACGGCTTCCCGGAGTTCCTCAAAGCGCAGGGACTTAAGCTCGCGGTGGAATCCCGCAACGGTTTCGTGATCTTCGGTCACCAGCCGGAAGCCGTGGCCGCCATGGCCCCGGCGCTCGACCAGGCATCCGGAGGTTTCGCCGGCACGCCGTTTCGGGCGCGCATCGCCGGCGCCTATCGCCAGGGCGCGGGCCTGCTGGTTTGCGCCGATCTCTCCCGCCTGTCCGGCGGCCGGGTGGAAAAGACACCCCTGGCGGGCTTGCACTACCTGATCGTGGAGCAGAAGGAAGTCGAACGGAAGATGGAGGACCGCGCCACCCTGGGGTTCGATGGCGCCAATACCGGAATCGCGGCCTGGCTGGCCGATCCCGCGCCCATGGGCTCGCTCGATTACATCACCCCGGAAGCTTCGGCGCTGGCTGCCTTCGTGGTGCGCGATCCCAAGGCGCTCACCGCCCAGGTGCAGTCGCTCCTCAAGACCGATTCCGGCGCGGCCGATAGCGCAGCCCTGGCCGACCTGTCCGCCAGCCTGGGCGGCGAGTTCGCCCTGGCCATGGACGGCCCCATTATGCCGGTGCCCTCTTGGAAACTGGTGGCGGAGGTCTACGACCCCGCTCGCTGCCAGGCGGCCATCGCCGCGCTTGCGGCCCGCTCCCCGAAAATCCTGCGCCTCTCCCAGGAAACCGTGGATGGCCGGGTCTTCTACTCGCTTTCCTACACGCCCGAAAACGGCCGTTCCACTCCGCTTACCCAGGCGCAGTACACCTTCGCCGATGGCTATCTGATCGCCGCCCCCAGCCGCGCGCCGATCAAGAGCGCGCTCGAAGCCAAGGCCACCCACCTTGCGATCGCCCACGCGGCCCGTTTTCTCAGCCTCGCGCCCCGCGATCACTTCGCCAACTTCTCCGCCGTCCTGTACGAAAACCTGGGTCCCACCGTGGCTCCGCTGGCGAGTCTGCTCTCCACGCCCGAGCGGGCGCGTTCCTGGAACGGCTTGAAGCCCGCGCTGGTGGCTGCCTACGCGGCGCCGGACCAGATCACCGTGGCCGGTTCGAGCGAGCTGCTGGGCGGCAATCTCAAGGACCTGCTGAGCGGCGGCATCAGCGGCATCGCCGGCCACGCCTTCCCCATGGGTCGATTATTCGGCGGCCTGCAGATGGGCGGAACACGGCAGCGCGAAAGAGCGTATCAATAGGCTGAATGGACGCGGTCATCGAACTCGACGCGCTGGAAGTGCGCTTCGGCGAGCGCGTGATCCTCGACAGGCTCACCGCCTCGCTCACCGGCCGCTCCATCGGCCTGCTCGGCCCCAACGGCGCCGGCAAATCGACCCTCCTCAATACCCTGCTCGGTTTTCACCGACCCTCCGCCGGTACCGTGCGCGTGCTGGGCCGCGACGTCAGGACGGCGGCGCGCGAGATTCGCGGCCTGATCGGCTACATGCCGGAGAACGACTCCTTCATTGCCTCCATGAGCGGCGTCCGTTTCGTGCGCATGATGGCCGAACTCGCCGGCCTTCCCAAAGCCCAGGCCCTCGAGCGCGCCCACGAGGCGTTTTTCTACGTCGGCCTGGGCGAAGTGCGCTATCGCGCGCTGGGAACCTATTCGCTGGGCATGAAGCAGGCCGCCAAGCTGGCCCAGGCCATCGCCCACGGACCCAAACTGCTGCTTCTCGATGAGCCCACCAATGGCCTCGACCCGCCCGCCCGCTCGCGCATGATCCAGCTCATCCAGGACATCCGCGCCCGCGGCGACCTCCAGCTTGTCGTCAGTTCCCACCTCCTGCGCGACGTGGAAGAGTGCTGCGACCAGGCCCTCATCCTCAAGGAAGGCCGCCTCGCCGCCTGCTGCAACCTGGAAGAGGAGCGCAAGGCCAACCGGCGCTTCCTGGAACTGGAGACCCGCGGCGGCGCCAACGGCGATTTTCTGGCCGCACTGGAACAAATCGGCTGCCAGACCGCCGCCGGCGCCCAGGGACGCATCAAGCTCGTCCTGCCCGAGCTCCTGGAGGTGCGCCAGCTTTACGAAATCGCCGGCCGCGAGAACGTCCAGATCCGCCGCCTCGCGCATAAGCGCGATTCGCTCGAAGACATTTTCCTCAAAGCCATGGAGGCGCCCGGTGGCCGTCTATAAGAAAACCTACCGCCCCTACCAGGGCGAGTTGACCCCGCGCTGGCGCCGCTGGTTCGTGATTCCCCGCTATGCCTTCGAGGACTTGCACCGCTCCCGCTTCCTCAACCTCTTCTACCTCGCCAGCTTTCTCTACCCGCTCATCGCGGCGCTCATCATCTACGCCGTACACAACGCCAGCGTGCTCAAGCTGTTCAACGCCGAAGGCGCCGAGCGGCTCATCTCCATCAACCTGGTTTTCTTCCAATCCCTGCTCGGCTGGCAGAGCATGCTAGCGCTGTTTCTGGCGTCCTTCGTCGGTCCCGGCCAGATTTCGCCCGACCTGGCCAACAACGCGCTTTCGCTTTACCTCGCGCGCCCCTTCTCGCGCGTGGAATATGTGGCCTCGAAGATGACCGTGTTGCTGATTCTGCTCTCGCTGATGACCTGGATTCCGGGGCTGCTGCTGTTCGGCCTGGAAGCGTACCTCGAAGGCGGCTCCTGGATGTCCGATCACTGGCGCATTGCCGCCGGCCTGTTCTTCGGCTCCTGGGCCTGGATTCTGTTGCTGGCTCTGCTGGCGCTGGCCCTTTCGGCCTGGGTGAAGTGGAAGCCGGTGGCGGGGGGGTTGATGTTCGGGGTCTTTTTCGTCGCGGCCGCCTTTGGAGCCGTCATCAACAACATTCAGGACACCAATTGGGGCCATCTGCTGAACGTTGGCTTCCTGGTGGGCTCTCTCTGGCAGCACCTGTTCGAGGGCAGCCAGCCCACCACCAATGGCGCCGTCTTCTTTCGCGTCCCCACGGGCGAGCAACTCCCCCTGCCCGCCTGCGCGGCCGTGCTGGGGCTGTTGGCCCTGGCCTGTCTCTACATGCTGGCCCGCAAAATCCGCGGCGCGGACGTGGTCCGATGAGCACATCGGGTAGATTTCCGGCCATCCTGCATTACAACCTGTCAGAGTCTTTCCCTGCCGCGGCGAATCTTCGTGGCGCGGACTCTCAGTCCGCGGCGTCGGCTTTCCAGCCGGCGTTCTTTTCCTTCGTAGCGCCGGCGATCTTCGTGGCCGGTGTTTTTGGCCGCGCCTCCGCTGCTCGGCTGGACCGATTGACAATCGGTCCGCAGGTTGCCAACGTGCCCCACAAAAGTGACCACGCCGGAGGCCGCCCGTGACCCCCGCCTCCACCAACACCCTCATCACCTTCGCCGACGTCTCCCGCTTTTACGGTGAAGTCCTGGGCGTCAATCGCGTCAGCCTCGTCATTCCCGCCGGCGTCACCAGCCTGGTCGGCCCCAACGGAAGCGGCAAGAGCACGCTCATGAATCTGATGACCGGCTTGATCCGCCCCACGCAGGGCGAAATCCGCGTGCGCGGGATCCGGCCCGACCACCCCGAACAGCTCTGCCGCCTGGTGGGATATTGCGCCCAGTTCGAAGCCGTGCCCCGCGGTCTCACCGGGTTTCAGTTTATTTATTCCTACCTGTTGCTGCACGGGTTCGGCCGCGACGAGTGCGCCCGCCGCGCCTGGGAAGCCATCGAACGCGTCGGCATGACGGCGGCGTCCGGCCGTCCCGTCGCCGCTTATAGCAAAGGCATGCGCCAGCGCATCAAACTGGCCCAGGCCATGGCCCATTCTCCCGAAGTCCTGGTGCTCGACGAGCCCCTCAACGGCCTCGATCCCATGGCCCGCGCCGAAACCATCGCCCTCTTTCGCGAGTGGGCGGAACAGGGCCGCCACGTCATCGTCTCCAGCCACATCCTCCACGAAGTCGACCGCATTTCCGATCAGGTGATTTTGCTCAGCCAGGGCTACGTCGTCGCCGAAGGCGAAATCCAGGGCGTGCGCAGCCAGGTTTCCGAGCAGCCCATGCAAATCCTGATCCGCTGCGACCGGCCCCGCGATCTCGCCGCCCGCCTCTTCTCCCACAACCACCTGGTGGAAGCCAAAATCCAGGGCGACGGCCGCAACCTCCTCGTGCGCACCACCGACGCCGACCGCCTCTATCTCCTCCTCAACCAGATCATTCTCGAAACCGGCCTCGAGATCGAAACCGTCGCCCCCGCCGACGACGACGTCAATTCGGTCTACCAGTATTTGATCGGCGCCGAAGGAGCCAGCTCGTGAGCGAGAAGACCCCCCTGTGGCAGCGCCAGATCGCCGCCGTGTTCCGCCTGGAGTGGCGCAAGACCCTGCTCTCCCGGCGTGGCTGGTGGACTTACCTCCTCGCCGCCGGTCCCGTGGCCATCTGCCTGCTCCATGCCCTGGTGACCGCCCGCATGTCCCACCCCCGGCATAGCTTGGGAAACGATGTTCAGGCCTTTGCCGTGATGTTTCAGTTGTTCTATCTCAGGGGCGCCCTCTTTTTCGGCTGCATGGGCATCTTCGCCAGCCTGTTTCGCGCCGAAATGCTGGAAAAAACCCTCCACTACTACTACCTCACTCCATTGCGCCGCGAGTCCCTGGTGGTGGGTAAGTACCTGGCCGGATTGCTGGCCGCTTGCTCCCTGTTCGTTCCCAGCGTAGCCGCATCGCTTCTCCTCATCGGCAGCCACGATCGCGCTTACAGCGATTACATCTGGCACGGGCCCGGCTTGAGCCAGTTGGGATCCTACGTGCTGGTCACTGTCCTGGCCTGCGTCGGCTATGGCGCGGTCTTCCTCGCGTGCGGGCTGCTGTTTCGCAATCCCATGATCCCCGCCGCCGCGGTCTACGTCTGGGAGAACGTGAACCCGTTCCTCCCCTCCCTGCTGCAAAAGATCAGCATCGTCTCCTACCTCAAGGGTCTGTGCCCCGTCGAAGTGCCGCTGCCGCCGCCGCTCAACGTGATCGTCGTGGACATCGATCCCACCCCCGTCTGGATCGCCGTTCCCGGCCTTCTCGCCGTTGCCGCCCTACTGGTCGCCTACACCGCCATCACAGCGCGCCACGGCGAGATCAACTACGGCGAGTAAGGAACTTCCGTGAGACCGGTCTCCCGGTAACACCTGCTATCCTCCTGCATCATTACCAATGCGAACTTGTACCCGCCGATCGGTGGGCGATACTGTCATGGAAGCGCAGGAGCGCATTTCGATAACGTGCCTCACGCGTCGAGGTATGTTCGTCCCGGCGCCGGTTCGGCAGCCATCACTGCCGAGCCGGGCGCCGAGGCGGGGGCTCGGAACACCCCATGGGTCTCCCTGTTCGAGGGCGAGGTGAACCCTCGCCCCTCTTTTCCGGAGCGTTCAGCTTCAGCTCACGCCGCCGCGCGGGGCATCACCCGTTACGCCGCCCCTACTTCCTGCACAGCGCAGTCAGGAACCGTCCGTCCGAGGACAAATATTCCTGCACGATCTCCAGCCCGCCCTGCTCCGTCAACAGCCAGCGGAACGCTTGGACCGTATAGGCGTATTGGAAATTCAGCCCGATGCGCTCGCCGCGCTCGAGTGAAATCTCCTGGCTGGCAACCGTCGCCGAGAGGTCCCTTTCGGCGCGGAAATGGCGCGTCACCAGGCGCAGCCCTTCGTGGCGCGAATCGCTTTTCAGATTGAACCGGATTTCGCCGTCGGGCTCGCTGATGCCCACCCCCGCCAGCAGCGCCGAGATGAATCGCCGCACCGCCGGGTTGTCGCGCCGCGCCAGCGTCAATTCCGGATGAAACACCTCGCCGTCCACCAGCAGGCGGTCGCCCGGCTTCAGGCACTGCGCCACCGAACGAATCTCCGCCAGCGGGTCGAAGGACCCCATGGTATTGCCCGAGAATACGAACAAGCGCGGCGGATCGGCGGCGTCGGCCGCGTACACCAGGTGCATGGGGCTCGAAATGTCGGCTTTGATGCCCACCGTTTCGATGTCCTCGTCTTCGGCTCCCGCCGAGGCCAGTTCCAGCATGCTCTGGCTGGCATCCACCGGATAGTAGGAACATTCCGCGCCGGTTTTCTTCAGCGCGTCCATCAGCAGGCGGTCGCGCGCGCCATCGCCGGCGCCGAAGCTGATCAAAGGCACCTTGCCGGGGAAAATCCCGGCCAGAGAAGGCGCCTCCGCCGCAATCTGCGTCCAGGTCTGCCACAGCCCGCCGTGCAGCTCCGTGTCGGAAGCCAGCGTTACCCACTCCGCCGCCGACCGGGGAAACCAGCAGAAGAACTTCTCCGGCAGGTCGCGCGCCTCCATCGCCTCGGTAAACTCCTGGGTGATGTCGGCTTCCGTCAATACTACTTCGACTCTCATTTAGAA
>JBKQVG010000061.1:0-8979 GCA_052325345.1 Bryobacteraceae bacterium | reverse complement strand
CTGCACACGGCGCTCGGCCGTGTGGATGCGCATTCCCAGAGTCGACGTCTCGGCGAAAATAATCTGCGCCAGCGCTTCGCGATCCTGCGGTTCGGCCACCACGCGCAGCAGATTGCCGGGGCGGCCTTTCTTCATGACGATGGGGGTGAGCGACGCGTCGAGCGCGCCCGCTTCGATGAGCCGCTCCATGGCGTAGGCCAGAACTTGCGGATTCAGGTCGTCGATATTGGCCTCGATCACCGCGACGGTGAGCGCTTCGGCGGCGCCGGTGGGCTCGCCGAGGATCACCCGCAGAACGTTGGCCTGCTCCGGAAATTCGTGGGTGCCGGCGCCGTAGCCGGTGCGCAGCACCTTCATGGCCGGCAACACGCCGAAACGCTCGGCCAGGGTCACCGCCACGGCCGCGCCGGTGGGGGTGGTGAGCTCGGCGGCCGGCCCGCGCGAGTACACCGGAGCGTTTACCAGCAGCAGCGCCGTGGCGGGCGCCGGAACCGGCAAAATTCCGTGCTGCGTCTTCACCGTCCCGCTGCCCACGTTGAGGGGCGAACAAACAATCGTATCGACGTCCAGAACGTCGAATGCCACCGCCGCGCCCACGATATCGGCGATGGAATCGGAAGCGCCCACTTCGTGGAAGTGAACCTTTTCGACGGCGGTCTGGTGCACCGCCGCTTCGGCTTCGCCCAGGCGCCGGAAAATGGCGATGGCGTTGCGGCGCGCGCGGCTCGAAAGCTCACCCTTCTCGATCATCTTCACGATGTGCGAAAGGTGACGGTGGACGTGGGATTCCCCCACCGTGACATGGAACTTGGTGGCGCCGATGCCGCCGCGTTTCACCTTTTCGAAACTGATCACAGCGCCCGAATCGAGCGAGTTGATGGCGGAGGTGATCGCTTCCGGATCCGCCCCGGCATCGGCCAGCGCTCCCACCAGCATGTCCCCGCTGATTCCCGAAAATGCGTCTAAATAGCAAGTAGTAGCCACAGTCTTCCATTGTATCGGGTGACGGCGGCGGGGCGGCGAAGAAAGAATTGCCGGGCCGCGATCGCCGGGGAGAAGTTTTGCTTCGGATTGCCGCTTCACGTTCGCCCCAAAAATGGTGTATAATTGTCAACTGAGATACACATCATGCGGACCAACATCGTGATCGACGACAAGCTGATGACTGACACGCTGCGCGCCACCGGCCTGAAGACCAAGCGCGAGGCCGTCGAACGGGGTCTCGAGACCTTGCTGCGCCTGAGCAAACAGGCCCAGATCCGCCGCTTCCGCGGCAAACTGGCCTGGCGGGGCGATCTCAACGCGATGAGGAGCGGCGTTTGATCTTCGTCGATTCCAGCGTGTGGATCGATTACTTTAACGGGACCGTCACGCCGCAGACCGACAAGCTCGATAGTCTGCTTGGCGACGAGCTCCTGGCCATCGGCGACCTGATTCTGACCGAGGTTCTGCAGGGCTTCGATGACGAACGCGACTTCAACCGGGCCAGAAAAATGCTGACTTCGTTGACGGTGGTGGAGTTGGGCGGACGGGAAATCGCGATTCAGGCGGCCAGAAATTTCCGAGCTCTCCGCAACCTCGGCGTCACGGTTCGCAAAACCATCGATACCGTGATCGCCACCCGCTGCATCGAGAGCGGGTACGGCCTGCTGCACAGCGACAGGGATTTCGACCCGTTCGCCAAACACCTTGGCCTGCGCGTCGTGGTGTGACACCTCGGCCGTCGCGTCCGCTCACTTCTTGCCCGCGTTCTCCAGCACGCTGATGGCGAGATAGTTGCGGATGGTCGAGCTGTTGCGCGCCGTTTCGAAGTAGGCCGCCTTCAGAAGCTGGTCCTTGCCGTTCAGCAGGGTTTCCCGGATGGATTGCTGCACCCGCGGATCGTTCAGGTCGCGCTGTCCGGCCGGTTCCTTGGAGATCATTCTCAGAATCCGGTAGCCGTCCTGCGTGCGGATGATGGGGGACACGGCGTTGGAGGGAAGCGACATGACCATGCGGCGCAGCTCGGGGCTGGCCTTTTCCAGGTTCGATTCGGGAATGAATCCCATGTCGCCGCCGTTGGGAGCGGTGTTGGGATCTTCGGAATAATTCTGGGCCAGCATGGCAAAATCCTCGCCCCGCTTCAGGCGCGCTTCCAGGTCCTTGATCTTGGCGGACGCCTCGGCGTCGTTCTGGGCTTTGCTGTTTTTCAGATTGCGCACGTTCGCGTCCGGGAACGGGGTGACCAGAATTTGCGCCATGTGCACTTGCGGCTCGGCGAAGTTGAAGCTCTTCTTGTTGGCGTTGTAGAAGGAGGTCACGTCGGCGTCGGTGATGGTGACGTGGGAAGTGATTTCCTTGTTGGTCAGCTTCTCGACGGTCAACTGCTGGCGAATCTGGGTGCGTAAATCGTCGAGGGTCATGTGGCGGGCGCTCAGTTGACGCTCGAACTCTTCCTTGGTAAAGGGAGCCTTCATCTTGTTGAGCTCGGTGTCGACGTCGGCGTCGGTGGCGGTGAGACCGGCCTTTTCGGCGCGCTGCAGCATGATTTCCTTGGTGATGAGGTTGCCGAGCACGTCCAGCTTCTGCGACATCACCAGGTCCTGGCTGATGCCGTCGGGCTGTTGCGGATATTGGGATTGGTAGGCTTTTTCGAGCTCCGTGTAGGTAATCGCGTGATTGTTGACCTCCGCCGCCACATTGGCCGGAGGAGTATGTTTACAGGAAACCGCCGGCAAGCCCGCCAGCAGCAGGAGGAATACCACGCAATTGCGCTTCATTGGAATGCCCCATATTGTAACTGGAATGCCGGGCGGCGGGGCTTGCACTCCGAGGTGGAACGGACGATCGCTTTTTGTCGTCCGGCAAGCGGTTGTGGTCTGGCGGGCTGGGGCGTAGGCGGCTCCGGCATCCCTACGGCCGCACTTTCAAATCCGGCCCGACCTCGTACGTTTTCCCCGCCTGCGCATCGAAGGTCGCTTGGCGGCCGTCGTAGCGCAGCGTAATCGGTTTCGACGCGCCGGGGCGCAGCGTGGCCTTCTCCAGCTTGCCGTCGCGCCATTCCAGCGCCACCCCAACGTCTCCGCGCGCGCGCAGTCCGCTCACGTTGCCGGTGGGAAAAGCGCCCGGCAGCGCCGGCAGCAGCGTCAGGAACGCCGCGGCGCCGGTCTCGGCCGGCGTCAGGCTGGTAGGCGTGCCGTGCGGGTCGTCGCTCTGGAGCAGCATTTCGGTGATGCCGGCGGTAGCGCCAAAGTTGCCGTCGATCTGGAACGGCGGATGGGCATCGAAGAGGTTGGCATACAAACCGGCGTGCGCCGCCACACCCGGACCCTTGTCCGCTGCCGGCGTCACCAGGTTCCGCAGAATTCGGTAGGCGTGTTCGCCGTCCAAAAACCTCGCCCACAGGTTGATCTTCCAAGCCAGCGACCAGCCGGTGGCCTCGTCGCCGCGGTAGATCAACGATTGGCGCGCCGCGGCGAAAAGGTCCGGCGTGCCGTAGCGGGTAATCTCCGAGCCCGGATATACCGCCCACAGGTGCGACACGTGGCGATGGTGGTTGGTGGGGTCGTCCACGTCTTCCATCCATTCCTGCAACTGGTGGTACCGGCCGATCCGGTAGGGCGCGATCCGCCCGCGCATTTCCGTCAGTCGCGCCCGCAACTCGTCATCCACGTTCAGAATCCGGCTGGCGGCGATGACGTCCCCGAACAGCGCGCGCACGATCTCCCGGTCCATGGTCGGCCCCATCACCAGCCCGCCCTGCTCCGGAGAATTGCTGGGGCCCGTGATCAGGTAGCCCGATTTCGGGTCCTTGACCAGCGTGTCGACGAAGAACAGCGCCGCGCCCTTCATCAATGGATAGCCGGCATCGCGCAGAAATTGCCGGTCGCCGGAGAAAAGGTAATGCTCCCACAGGCCGGTCGCCAGCCACGCCCCTCCGCTCGGCCAGAGGCCGTCGTGGGGCGCATTGATCGGCGCCGTCCCGCGCCACAGGTCGAAGTTGTGGTGCAACACCCAGCCGCGCGCGTTGTATTCCTCTTTGGCGGTGATGGCGCCCGAAGCCTGCAGGTCCTTCATGGCCGCGAACAGCGGCGCCTCGCACTCCGCCAGGTTGGTCTCCTCGGCCGGCCAGTAGTTCATTTCGGTATTGATGTTGGTGGTGTACTTGCTTTCCCAGGGCGGCGTGTTGGATTGGTTCCACAAACCCTGCAGGTTGGCGGGCTGCCCGCCCGGCCGGCTGGAGGAGATCAGCAGGTAGCGGCCATATTGAAACACCAGCGCCACCAGTTGCGGGTCGTGCCCACCCGCGAAATCGCGAACGCGCTCATCGGTGGGGTTGGCCGCCGCGGGCGAGGTCCCCAGGTCCAGGGCGACCCGCCCGAACAGGTTCCGGTAATCGGCGATGTGCTCGGCGCGCAGCGTGTCGTAGGACTTGATATGCACGCCCACCAGGTAGCGCGCATTGCGGGCCTTCGGATCGCCGGAGACGTCTTTGTAGTCGACGAAATTGGTGGCGCCGGTGAGCACCAGCGTGGCCGAGTCGGCCCCCTCCACCACCGCGCGCCCGTCCCTGGTCTCGCGTTTGCCGCCCTGAACGGCCACGTCCAATCGCGCCTCGAAGCGGATCGCGCCGCCTTCCACCTGCCCGTCCATCACCAGGTCGCCATCGCCCAAAACGCCGGACGTCGAGTCCCGGTGCGCAGATTTAAGGGCGGCGGAAAACGTCACGCTGCCGGGCCGGTTGGCGGTCAGCCGAATTACGATCACCTTGGCCGGGTAGCTGGCAAAAATCTCGCGCCGGTACGTCACGCCCTTGGCCTGGAACTCCACCGCGGCAATGGCGGTGTTGAGATCGAGCGCGCGGCGATAATCGGTGACACCGCTTTCGTCGATGCCGGGAAAATCCAGCAGCAGGTCGCCGAACGCCTGATAGGCCTTCTGCCGCAAAGGCTCGGACATGAATTCCTTGAGCGCCAGAGCCTCGGCTTCCTTCTGCTGGCCGGCCCACAACAGCTCGCGGATCTTATCCAGATACTGGTACGCGCCTTTGTGGGCGTAGTCGTGCGGCGCCCCGGTCCACACCGTCTGCTCGTTGAATTGAATCTGCTCGCTCGCCGTCCCGCCGAAAATCATGGCGCCCAGCTTGCCGTTGCCCACCGGCAGAGCTTCCACCCAGAGCTTCGCCGGCTGCCGATACCAGAGCGTCAGCGGAGACTGGGCAAGCAACGACGTGGCCGAAGCCCCCAACAGGCCGATCGCGACTAAGACCTTCATAGGGCGTTAAACCGGAAGAATATCAAACTCGAGCCATGGAGGAACACAGACGAACGCAGATAAATCCTGGGTTCTTTCATCTGTGTTCATCTGTGGCTATTTCTTAGCTCTTTATGGGCACCGGCACCAGGTCGCGGCTCGTGATCACGCGGTCGATCATGCCGTACTGCACCGCCTGGTCGGGCTCCAGAATGTAGTCCCGGTCCACGTCCTTGGCGATGCGGTCCACGGGCTGGCCCGTTGCGTCCGACAGCATCGTATTCAGAATTTCGCGCATGCGCAGGATTTCGCGGGCATAGATGTCGATATCGGCGGCCTGTCCGGCCAATCCCTGCATCGACGGTTGGTGGATCATGATGCGCGAATTCGGCAGGCTGAAGCGCTTGCCCTTGGTGCCCTTCGCCAGTAACACCGCCGCCATCGAGGCGGCTTGTCCCACGCAGATCGTCACGATGTCGGGCCGGATGAATGCCATCGTGTCGAGAATTGCCAGGCCGGCGGTAATCGAGCCCCCGGGCGAATTGATGTAGATGGAAATGTCCTTCTCCGGGTCTTCGGCTTCGAGGAACAGGAGCTGCGCAATGATGAGGTTGGCTACCTGGTCGTCGATGGGCGTGCCCAGGAAAATAATGTTTTCCTTGAGCAACCGGGAATAAATGTCGTATGCGCGTTCGCCCCGCGAGGTCTGTTCGACCACCATCGGGACGAGGACCGAGTTTTGCATCGTGCCTCCGTCGGATCGAGTTGAATGGCGATTAAGCCCGCTTGGCGGCGGTAGCCCGTTTTCCGGCTTTGCGCTGTTTGCTGGCTGCTGCCGCCAGGGTCTTCTTCTTCTGCTCGAGCGCTTTGGCCAGGTCCGCGATGGTATTCCGCCCCAGATACTCCATGATACGCGAACGGAGGTTCACCCAGCTATCGTGCATGGGGCAGGGCATGTCGTCGTTGCATTCCGAAAGGCCGCTGGCGCATTGCTGGTACGGCGCCAGCCCGTCGAGCGCTTCCACGATGTCGAGCAGCCGAACGTCCCCGGCATCGATGCGTAAGGCGAAACCGCCCGTCGGCCCTTTACTCGACCGCAGCAGCCCCTTGCGGGCTAACTGTTGCAAAATTTTCGCCAGGAAATGAGCCGGGATGTCTTCCTGCTCGGCGATGTTCTTCACCATGGCGTACTTGCCTTCGGGCACCTGCGCCAGGTGTACGAAAGCGCGGATCGCGTACTCGGCGGACCGAGAATAGATCATCTTTGACTCCCCTGCCCAATTCGGAGTAACGTTACATAGTTATCTTAAAATGAGCGTGCCCGAACGTGCAAGCTCATACAATGGCGGAACATGGAGGCCTGGCAACAATGCGTCCCTTTCTTGCACTGTTCGTTTTCATACTTTCGGGTTGCATTAGCTGGGCGCAGACGCCGCCGGCCGCTCCGCTGGTGAAGGCTTCCGGCGACGCCACCGTCAACGTCGCGCCCGATCAGGCAACTATCGATATCGGGGTAATGACCCAGGCGGCAACCGCGCAGGCCGCCGCGGCGCAAAATGCCAGCCAATTGCAAGCCGCGATTGACCAGTTGCGAAATCTGCTGGGCAAAGCGGCCGACCTAAAAACTGTCGGCTATTCCCTGAATCCAAACTATCAAGCGGGCAAGAACGGCGGCCCGGTGACCATTGGCGGCTATACCGCTTCGAATACCGTCGAGCTCACCCTGACCGATCTTTCCCAAGTCGGCAAGGTTATCGACGCCGCCACCCGGAATGGCGCCAACCGCGTCCAGCAACTGCAATACGGCCTCAAGGACCAGCGTCCGGCGCAAACCGAGGCGCTGCGCCAGGCCACCGGGCGGGCCCGCGCCAACGCCGAAGCCATGGCCGAGGCCCTGGGCCTGCGCCTCGGCAAAGTCATCCAGGTGGAACAGACCGGCAGCATGCCCATCCGGCCCATGATGATGGCCGTCAGCCGCGCACAGATGGCCACCCCCATCGATAACCCGCAAAGCATTCCGGTGAGCGCCAGCGTCACGCTCACAATGGCGCTGCAATGAGAAAGCCCTTGGCGCCGCGCTCGCGCCCCCTGCTCCGCCGCCTGGCCGCCCTCGAGGTCCTGCTCGATAGCCTCCGCAATGTCGTGCCGCTACAGTAAAAGATGCATGTCGTGCCCTGACGGCCCGTGGCGGACGCCTTACCGCCAGGCGATTGCAGGCGAGAACGCCTGCTCCACAATTGCAGGTCACTGGTTTGCGGTCCTTGGGGAGCTGGCCTTCGGCCCGTCACCACGGGCTGCCAGCCGCATTGCCCGGGGGGCGAATTGATCGATCGCTGCGGTATCCGCCTGGCCATCGCCTGCCCCATGGCCAACGAGGGCGATGAAGCGCTGCGTTTCGTTTCCCAGGTGCTCGCCACTCTGACCGGTTTTGCCGAAGTCCGCTTCTTCGCCGTATTCGACCGCGCCAGCACCGATCACTCGCTCGATCTGCTGCGCCGTCTGGCGGTGTCCGAACCGCGCCTCACCGTGGTTTGGGCGCCCGAGAACCGCTCGATTGTGGACGCCTATCTGCGCGGTTACCGGGAATCGTTGGCCTGGGGCGCCGATTGGATCCTCGAAATCGATGCCGGCTTCAGCCACCAGCCGGCCGAAATCCCCGCCCTCCTGGCCCGCATGGAGTCGGGCTACGATTGCGTCTTCGGCAGCCGCTTCATGCCCGGCGGCGGCTTCGTCGAAGCGCCCTTCACCCGCTATTGGGTGAGCAAAGGCGGTACGGTGCTGGCGAACCTGCTCCTCGGCACGCGCCAGACCGATATGACCAGCGGCTTCGAGCTGTTCACCCGCCCCGCCCTCGAAATGGTGCTGGCCCGCGGCATCGCCTCCAAAGCGCATTTCTTCCAGACCGAAATTAAGACCTACTGCCGAAACCTCAAAATTGTCGAAGTTCCCATCCACTACCACGCCCCCAGTCCGCGCCTGGGCAGTTCCGCCCTGGCGGATTCCTTCCGCCAACTGGCACGGCTGTTCGCGCTGCGCCTGGGCGGCCGCCTGTAAAACCGCTCCTTTCGGGCGCGGCTCGGTAACTACATGCGAACGCGTGGCGCCTGTTACGAAGCCGCGACCGCCAGGGAGCGGCTGTCGCGGTTATTACGTAACGCGCCCTTAGTTTAGGCTACGGCGAGCCGCAAGGACGGGGCTGAGGACCACCCCCGATACTGGATGCAAGGCCCGCCTTACTGCCCCGCTGGAGTCGTGTTTGGCGCGGGCGCCGCCGGCGCGGGTTTGCCCGCATCCAGGTGATCCCAATTCAGGACGGCGTTGAAGGCCAGCATGAAGGTCCCCTGGGTTTGCCAGCGCCAGAAGGGACGCAAGGCGAACAGGACAATGTGGCCCTTGCCGAGCGGAACGTCCACCGCCGCCGCGCGTCCGGATATGGCGGCGCCGCCGGCGATGGTTCCGGAAAGCAGCATCTCGCTGGTATTGGTGGGGAACCTCAGAATCACGCGGGGACGATTCTCGCTGCCGCCCGTTCCTTGTCCGCCTCGTCCACCAGCGCCGCCGCCGGCCGCTTCGGCGGACGCCGCACCGCGGCCGCCGCGCCCACCCAGTCCGGCGCGTCCGGCGGTAGGCGCCTGGTTGGCGGCCTCGCTGGCGTCCAGCGGAGAGACGCTCATGGTGGTCACGTTGGGAAATACGTTCTGCCCTTCGCCGCCGTTTACCGGACCGGCCGCTCACCGTCCTCCGCGG
>JBKQVG010000060.1:0-17942 GCA_052325345.1 Bryobacteraceae bacterium | reverse complement strand
CCAGCACATCCTCAATACGCTTCCGCACCGACGCTTCATCGTTGTAACTGATCGGAATGCGGTATGCGATCACCCGCGAGCCGTCCGGCGCCGCCCACCAGAACAGATTCGCCGGCAGTATTTTTTCATTCGGCTGCGGCCGCATGAAGACGTAATCGTTCATGCCTTGCAGCTTGAGAATCTGCGGCAGGGTTCCGGGGTGCCCGAAGGAATCGGGATTGTAGGCAACCCGCGCCGTGCGTCCCAATAGGCGCCGCAGGGTCAACTGCCCATACAAGCCCTGCCGGATTAGGGACTCGCCGTTGGGGACGTTAACGTCGGGCTCGATCCACCAGCCGCCCACCAACCCCCATCGGCCCTCCTCCACCCTCTTGCGAATCTCGGCCAGCATGGCGGGATCGTTTTCGCTCACCCATTTGTAAAACTGCGCGGAGCTGGCCGTAAATGAGAAGCCGGGAGTTTCCCTCATGCGGTCCAACGCCGACCGGAAGGTGCTGTGGACGACTGAGAGACCTTCGGGCCATGGCCAGAGCCACACCGGATCGATGTGCGCCTGGCCAATCATGTGGATCCGATAATTGTGCGCATCGGCGGGCCATTCGGGCGCCGGCTGTCCCGCCAGGCCCGATACCAAAACCGAGCACGCGAGAAAACCCGAGATCCTTATCCAGGATTTCCCCTTTTCGCGTGCACGCATTGGAATCGTCAACATGAATTCTCCTGCGCCGGCCATGTTTCCACACGGCGCGATACGCTCGCAATCCGCGGGTCTAAGCGAAAAATCGTCGGCGGTCAAACGTCAGCCAGTCAAGAGCGGCGGAAAGCTCGCCGCGCGCCCCCTATTGCTCGATCTTGATCGTAGCGCAGACAGACATTTTCTCGATAGTCACGCCTTGGCCTTCTTCGCTTCGAGATATTTCGAGCGCCCGGCCGGCGCCTTCGGGCGTGAGGAGGGTCGCTTTTCGGTACTCGTCCGGGAACACCACGGAGACGTTCTCCACCGGGTAATCCGAGTAGTTCACCAGGTGCACCACGAGGGTTTTGCCGTCGTCGGAAACCAGCGCGTTCGAAATCATGGAGGAGACGTTGAAGAGGGAAACGCCATAGTTGCGCCGTTGCAGCGTTAAATTCAGCTCGTGCCACAGGGAATCCACCTGCTCGTATTCGGCCTTGTTCGGGGTGAACCGCTCTCCCATGGGACCGGCATTCTGCCAGATAGGCGGGACGGTCAGGAGCGTGCCGCCGGCGCGGGTGAAGTCGCGCAGCGCCTTTTGCTGGTTGGCGGTAAGCTCGCCCGAATCCAGGTTCAGCACGATCGTGACACCCCGAATCGCTTCGGCGGCGAGGAGTTGGCGTGGGACGAACCGCGCGGGCAAGTGCCTGACCGCCAGCATATCCGACGCGCCGCCGGACATCAGGCCGCCTTCGAGGGGGTCCTGGATCACGGCCACCTTTCCGCATTCGCGCATCCGCCGCCACTCGGGGTGCCCCTCGAAGTAGCGCATCAGGCTCATAATTCGCCGCCAGTCGCGCATGGCCGCGGCCTGGCGGCCGTTCAGGCGGGCGGCGAAATCGTCGTCGAGCGCCAATACCCAGCGGGCGCCGGAAATGGCAGCGTCGGCGATTGCCTGGAGATACCGGTCGCCGCTGACGATCGTTCTTGACGGCGGTGCATTGGCGATCCACAGCGCGGCATCTCCCCAGGCGCGGACCGCGCGCAGGAATCCGGTATTGGTATCGATCCAGGTCGAACCCGTGGGACCGGCCCTCGCCGCGCCATTCTCCTCGATTTCAATTCCTGGCCAGACGCCTTGGTAGGTCCCGATAATTGGGACTTTGGATCCGAGCGGCAGACGGCCGCGCGCCGTCAATTGAATCACCGGTGCAGTTCCCGCCATGCGCTCGACGGCGGCCGCCGTGCCATCCGGAAAACTACCCTCCAGCACGATCCCCGTGGCCCCAGCCGCAAGCGCCTTGCGAGCCGCATCGATGGCGTCTCCGGGGTTCGAAATGACCACTAGCACCGCCAATCCCCGGTTGGCCGCCGCCGCTGCCAAATCGGCGCTGTAGGTTTTCAGCAGCAGGCAATTAATGGGGCTGTCGGCCAGCAATTCCAGCGATTTGGCGTCGGACCACGGCCAACGCGCCGGAACCCAGTCGGAGGGCGCCGAAGCGCTCAACAGCGCCGCAAAACTCAATAATGCCGCCCAACGCACCGCCAGCATCCGCATATCTTATTTACTACCACTGCCAGCCCAGGAAGACCGTGCCGGCTGCCGCAACAAAACGGTGGCGTACTCGATATGCACACCGCCGGCGCCTGTGCCATATTGTTATACATGTGGATGCGAGCGGCCGGCTGGGGCGGCCGTAATGGGTTTCTGGCGCGACGTCCGCGCTACCACCAGACTGGAGTTCTAGCATGACTCGACGAGAATGGCTGGCAATGCTTGGTTCGGCGTCGCTGGTCGGCGCCGCGGGAAGTTCCGATGCTCCCGCCGCGCCGGTGTCCATTGCTAAGTGCGCCTCCTACGATGAGGACATTACGGCGAAGCTGGGTGTCATGTTCGACCAGTTGGGCGGTCTGGAAAAGCTGGTGCGCAATAAGACCGTCACCGTCAAGCTGAATATGACCGGCGCTCCGAGCCTGCGCGTGCGGGGGTTGGCGCCCGCTCTGACGCACTACACCCATCCCAAAATCGTGGGCGCCACCGCGTACCACCTGGGCCGCGCCGGCGCCAAACGCATCCGCTTCGTCGAGAGCCCATGGGCCACCGCCGGCCCGCTGGAGGAGGTCATGCTGGATTCGGGATGGAATCCCCGCGCGCTGCTGGCGGCGGCCAACGGCGTGGAGTTTGAAGACACCAACGCCCTGGGCAAGAGCAAGAGCTACGCCCGGTTCCGGGTGCCGGGCAGCGCCTATATGTATCCGGCCTACGACCTGAACCGCGCCTTCGAAGAGACCGACGTGTTTGTGAGCATGGCCAAGCTCAAAAACCACGACACATGCGGCGTGACGCTCTCCCTGAAAAACTGCTTCGGCAATCTGCCGGCGTCGATATACGGTAACGATTCGGGAGTGGACGAGCCCAATGAGAATCCCAAGACCGGCCGCGACGCGGTAGGCCACCGGGGCCAGCGGCAGCCTTCGAAATCGGCGCCGCAGGAACTTAACTTCGGCGCCAATCATGACCCCGGCTACCGCGTGCCCCGCATTGTGGCGGATCTGGTGGCGGCGCGGCCCATCCACCTGGCGATCGTCGATGGCGTGGAATCCATCGCCGGCGGCGAGGGTCCCTGGATCCGCGGCGTGCATGTGGTGAAACCCGGAGTGCTCGTGGCCGGTCTGAACCCGGTGTGCACCGATGCCGTCGCCACCGCGGTGATGGGCTATAACCCGCGCGCGGTGCGCGGCGCCGCGCCATTCAAGACCTGCGACAACACGCTGCTGCTGGCCGAAGGCCACGCCATCGGGACGACGGATCTGAAGCGCATTGAAGTGCGCGGCGCAACCATCGAGCAGGTGTTATACCGCTACGACGCGTAGCTCCGTTTCCATCTCCACGGCTTTCGCGTGATTTTCTTCTGGCGGAGAGAGAGGGATTCGAACCCTCGATAGAGTTTCCCCTATACACGCTTTCCAAGCGTGCGCCTTCAACCGCTCGGCCATCTCTCCGGGTCTTGGTGGAGGTCGCGGAATGCGACTGCTTCTGCCAGAATAACATGCCTCCAGGTGCCGCTCAGGCTTGCCTGGCTTCCAACTCGGCCCAGCGCGCATACAGGTCCGCGACCTCCCGCTCGGCCGCTTCGAGTTCCCGGTGATGCTGACGCAGGCGGGCGCCGTCGGAGAAAACTTCAGCCGATTGCAAACCGGCTCGCAGCGCGCCGGCCTTTTCCTCGGCTTCCAGAATGCGGGCTTCCATCTGCTCCCATTCGCGCGCTTCCATGTAGGAGAGTTTCTTTTTGGCTGTGGAAGGCCGCGCGGCGGAACTGCTTTCGCGCTTTTCGGCGGGCGGTTTGGCTTTCTTGCGATCGGCCTGCGCCTGTTCCCATTGCCAGCAATCGGCGAAGAATGCCGCGCCGCCTTCCCCATCGAGCGCCAGAATGGAGCTCGAGATCTTGTCCAGCAGGTAGCGATCGTGCGTGACCAGCACCAGCGCGCCCGGAAACTCGGTCAGGCTGTCCTCCAGCACCTCCAGCGTGGGAATGTCGAGATCGTTGGTGGGCTCGTCCATCAGCAGCAGATCGGCGGGTTGCAGCATCAGCCGCGCCAGCAGCACGCGCGCCTGTTCGCCGCCCGAGAGGCTTGCAATCGGCCGATCGAGCTGGCCGGCGTCGAACAGGAATCGCTTAGCCCAGCCGGCCACGTGAATCGGCCGCCCACGGTAGAGCACCGTGTCACCGTGCGCGCCCAATCCCTGCCGCAGGGTTTCGGTTGGATCGAGATGCTCGCGAGCCTGATCGAAATAGACGGTGCGCAAGCCGGGGGCGCGTTCGATGCTCCCCGCATCCGGAGCCAACTCGCCGGCCACCAGGCGCAGCAGGGTGGTCTTGCCCGATCCGTTCAAGCCCAGCAGCCCCAGGCGCGTCCCCGGACCCAGCACAAAACTCAAATCGCGGAACAGCACCCGGCCGCCCATCGCCCGGCTCACCGATTCCACGCTCACCAGCCGTTTGGTGCGGCGGTCGCTGGCGGTGAAATCGATGCGCGCCACGCCGCCGGCGCCGCGCGATTCCAGGTCTTGCAACTCGCCCATCAGGCGGCCCGCTTCGTCGATCCGCGCTTTCGACTTGCCGGTGCGCGCCTTGGGCCCGCGCCGCAGCCATTCCACCTCGCGCCGCACCTTGTTGGCCAACGATTCCTGGCGGCTCGATTGCGCGCTCAGAAACTCTTCCTTCTTTTCCAGGAAGTGGCTGTAGCTTCCTTCCACCCGAAAAATGCCCTCCGGATACGCGCGGCCGATCTCCGCCATATCGTTCACCACGTTGTCCAAAAAGTAGCGGTCGTGGCTCACCACCACGCTGGCGAAGGCCGCCGAGCCGAGCAGTTTCTCCAGCCACAGAATGCCTTCCACGTCGAGGTGATTGGTGGGCTCGTCCAGAAACAGCAGGTCCGGCTGGCGCGCCAGATCGCGCGCGATGGCCAGCCGCCGCTTCCAACCGCCCGATAGCGAATCCACGCGCGCCGCGCCGTCGGCGAATCCGCCCTTTCCCAGCGCCAGGTTAAAACGGGCGGCGCGCTCGGCGTCTTCCAGGCGCTCGCCGGCAATGGCCGCGCCGATCACTTCTCCTACCGTGCCGCCCTCCGGAAACTCGGCCTCCTGCGGCACATAGCTCACGCGTATATTGCCCCGGGTGGCGATCTCGCCGGAATCGGCTTCCAGGCGGCCGGCCAGAATCTGAAGCAGGGTGGATTTGCCGGAGCCATTGGCGCCGATCAAGCCCAACCGCTCGCCCTCGGAAATGCCCAGCGAAATCCCGCGAAAAAGCTGTCGGGATCCGAAGCTTTTGTGCAAATTTGTGCAACTCAGCAAAATGGGCATGGCTAGAAAGTAGGACAGACCTCCTGGTCTGTCCTTGGTGTATCAAAGCACCCACCCCACGTGAGAAGAAACATAGCCACAGATGAACACCGATGAACACAGATGAAGAAATCAAAGGCTTTATCTGTGTTCATCGGTGTTCATCTGTGGCTGGAATTTGAATTTTCACAGGCCGGCAGTCCTGTCCTACTGCCGCCCTACTCATACCGCAGCGCTTCCACCGGGTCGAGCTGCGCCGCCTTCATCGCCGGCCACACGCCAAAGAATACCCCCACGGCCACCGAAACGGAAAAGCCCGTAACCAGCGCCCAGGTGGGCACGGCCGAAGGCAGCGACGGCACCAACGCGCCCAGTAGCATGGTGATCAGGACCGCAATCGCGATCCCCAGCATGCCGCCGGCGCCGGTGAGCGTCATGGCCTCCACCAGAAATTGTCCGACGATGTCGCGCCGCCGCGCGCCCAGCGCCTTGCGCACCCCGATCTCCTTGGTCCGCTCGGTGACGCTCACCAGCATGATGTTCATGACCCCGATCCCGCCCACCAGCAGGCCCAGACCGGAAATGGCGATGGCCACCAGGCCGATCAGGCCGGTGATGCGGTCGAACTGCTGGATGATCTGGTCGGGCGTGGAGATGGAAAAATCGTCCGCCTGGCCGGTCTTCAAACGCCGCAGGCGGCGCAGCGCGCCCTCCGCTTCGTCATAGGCATCCTGCCGTTTGCCGGGTTGCGCCTTGGCCACGATCATGAAACGCTCGATCTGCGGGTAGCGGCTCATGGCGGTGCGCAGGGGAATATCCAGCGCGTTGTCCTGGCCATTCTCGCCGAAGAATCCCCCCTTGGCCTTGGCGTACACGCCGATCACCGTGTATTCGGCGCCGTCCATCATCAGCGAGCGGCCGACCGCGTCGCCCGCCGGGAACAGCGCCTCCGCCACGCTGGCTCCGACGATGGTGACGTGCGCGCCGCGCTGGTCCTCCTCGGCCGTGAAGTACCTGCCGCTCGCAAGGTCGCGCGGCGAAATGGAATCCATGTTAGGCGAAAGGCCGGTAACGTTGATGGTGTCGGATTCGTATCCCGGTACCCGCGCCGTGATGGGGTTGCCGTCCACCGAGGCGGGAATAAAAAGCTCCAGGCCGACCTCCGCCACCGAAGGGCAGGTGCGGCGGATATAATCGGCGTACTCCGGCCGTAGATGGCGCCGCTTGCGCTCTTTGGGAGGCAACTGCGCGTCGGGCGCGTTGGGGTCGCCCGACGACCGGTATAAGAACACATTATCCGGGCCCATTTCCTGGAAGAAGGTCACCACTCCCTGGCGCAACCCCGTGAGCAGCGACGCCACCGTCACCACCGTGGTGATGCCGATGACGATGCCCAGAATCGTCAGCAGCGAGCGGAAGCGGTGGGTCCACACCGCCTGCATCGCCATGCGCATGTTTTCGCCAACGCTGATCGTCACGTCTTACTCCGCACGCAACGCCGCCACCGGATCGAGCTTGGCCGCCCGCGATGCCGGATACCACCCCGAAGCCACGCCCACGATGGTGGAGACCGCCAGCGCCAGCACCACGTAGCCCAGCGTAATGTGCAGCGTCAGGTCGAAGACTCTGCCCAGAATCATGGTCGCCAGGGCGCCCAACCCAACTCCCATGCCGCCCCCCGCCATCGCCAGCGCCACGGCTTCCATCAGAATCTGCAGCATGATATCGGAATGGCGCGCGCCCAGCGATTTTCTGATTCCGATTTCGTGCGTCCGCTCCGTCACGCTCACCAGCATGATGTTCATAATCACGATGCCGCCCACCACCAGCGATATGCACGTGACCGGCACCACTACCGCCGCCACCATGCCCAGCAACTGGTCGATGAACCCGCGGATGGCGTCCGGCGTGAGCGTATCGAAGCTGTCGGTTTCGCCGGGCCGGTCGTGGAAACGGTCGCGCAACCCGACCCGCGTCTCATCGAGCGCCGCTTCGAGCGTCAGCCCGCTGCCCTGCCGCGGGCGGGCGAATAGCGCGAAGCCGGTCCCCGGTCCGTACAAGCGTTCAAACGCGGAATTCGGAATGTACATCGAATTGTCCTGGTCGCGGCCGAACGCGGAACCCAACTTTTCCTGCACTCCCACCACCCGGAATTCCACGCCCTCGATGCGCACGATCCGGCCGATCGGCGACATGCCCGGGAACAAACTATCCTTCACCGTCTCGCCGATCACCGCCACAAACGCCCGCGCGCGATCCTCCTGGGCAGTGAAAAAGCGGCCCTCCACCACCCCGATGTCGCGAATGTTCGCCATGTCCGCGGAAACTCCGATGATGGTGGTGTCCTCGGAAATCAGGTTTTCGCGCTTCACGTCAGAAGTGTGGTTACGATAGGGGCTGTACATCACGTCGCGGCCGTTGAACGCCTCCAGGAAGCGGTAATCGTCGCGGCGAATCGGCTTGTTGTGGCGAATCTTGGCGAAGTACTCGCGCCGGCTCAGCCGCCCCGTGGCGGCAATCTGCGCCACCAGAAACGACTCCGACCCGAAGGCTTTGGCCGTGCTTTGCTCGGCGTACACCCCCAGCCCCTCGATGGCCGCGCCCACCATCACCACGCTCGCCACGCCGATAATCACCCCCAGCAGCGTCAGGAAGCTGCGCAGTTTGTGCGCGCGGATCGACTCCATCGCTAATCGAAATGCGTTGGGGAAGTGGTACCAGGTTCGCGCAATTCCCGTTCCGGATTCGGACATCTTCTTTTAGGATAACGTAAGATGAAAATGCGTCTGCCGCCGATGCCAATTCTTCGTCTAGCTTATACAACGCAATTCCTGATCGCTTTGATCGCTGTTTTTTTCCTCTGGAGCGAGATTGGCGGGCAAGTCCATCTCGATCTGATGCCCTGGTACCTGAAAGTCGGGTTGGGCGGCGGAGCCGCGCTGGCGGTGGTGAAAGCCACCAGGGCCGCCGTAAATCAGACCTCGGCATGGAGCGGCCCGGTGCTCCGATGGCTGGGCCTGTTGCTGCTGCTGCTGATCGCTTGCGGGGTGGCGTCGTACTACTACCACATGTGCTGCGAAAGCGACGAGGACGACCAGGATTCCAGCACGGTATCGTGGATCATTGTTCCCGGCTCAATGCACGGTTGAGCGTTCAGCCGAAGATCCTACTGGAAACTCACCGCCAGCACGTTCGAAACCGTCCCATCCACCGTCACGCTCAGACTCACTGTTCCCGTTCCGGCCAGGCTCGCCGGCAAAGAAGCAGACGAGCGCCAGACAGAAGCCAAGATTCCGCCTCACAGCTTGATGAACACGCCGCTACCCTGAAAGTTTTTCGTGGGGCGGACCATCGTTTTTGGTGGTCTGCCATAGTCTCTTTTTCGATGGCGAAAGACGAGGACGAGTGGAGTGCGGGGCCTGGGGCAGACCACAAAAAAACATGGTCTGCCCCACGGTGATGCAGGTGGCCCGGTTGACGCCCGCTCCACCCGAGTACCTTACCGCCGGCCCGGTCCCGGGATCACGCCCGGAACGTTGGCCCCTTGCCCGGTCTTGAGGGTGGGTTGCTCGGGAGCGGACTTCCGCCGCGGAGTCTCGCGCGCCATCAAGCGCTGGCGGATGGCCGTGTAATCGGAGGTGTTGACGAGGTATTGTGGCCGCGCCGGCAGTATGGCTTCGATCTCTTTTTCCGTGCGCGCGATTCGGTCGGCATCCATGGGATGGGTCGAAAACGCGCGGGAAATCGTGCCGGGGACGCGGCGCTCCAGGGCTTCCATCTTCTCGAAAATGCTGATCGCCCCGGTCGGATCGTAGCCGGCGGCGTACAGGTATTGCACGCCCAGGTAGTCGGCTTCGGATTCATCCTTGCGGGCGAAACTCAGAAAGGTCATCGGGATCGCCAGGCCGGCAGCCTGCCGCGCGGCGTAGCCGGTCCATCCGCGCAACCCGATGCCGGACGCCGCCATGCTCACAAGCTGATCCTTGGTCGCCTGCCTGGTCATGTGGCGGGCGGCCACGTGCGCGATTTCGTGCGCCATCGCGGCGGCCAGCTCGTCTTCTTCGTCGGCGATCCGGATCAACCCGCTGTAAACGAACACATAACCGCCGGGCAGGGCAAAGGCGTTTACCTCCGGCGACTCGATCACCTTGAACGTGAACGGCCCCTTGGCATCCGAGTTCCGTACCAAGTTCTGCCCCAGGCGGTTGATGTACTCGGCGATCAGCGGGTCGTCTACAATCTTGGCCTGGCGCTCCACTTCCTCGGCGAGCTGCCGCCCCAGCGCCCTCTCCTTCTCGATCGAGTAGAAGTTGACGCCCTTGGACACGTCGCGATTGCCGATTTGGCTGGGGTCGTCCTTTTTCGAATCGCCGGCGCAGAGGAGCGCGGCGGCGAGCGTCACGCTCAAACCGGCACGGAAAACGAAATGGCCGAGGCGTTGCATCTTCCCCTCTGGGGATCCTTTTCGTATTGTAGAGGAAGTGCCTACCGATTCGCTGTTAAGTTTCCTTAACTCGGTACCGCTTTGGGAGCGATACCAGACCAACTTCCCCATCCGGGAAAAATTGATCTACCTGAATCACGCAGCCGTGGCGCCGTTGGTGCTGCCCGCGGCCAAGGCGATGCAGGAGCTGGCCGAGGACGCGCTACTCCATGGCAGCCTGCATTACGACCGCTGGCTCGCCGCCTATGAAGGATTGCGCGTGGCGGCGGCGCGTCTGATTCATGCCGATCGCTCCGAGATTGCCCTGGTCAAGAACACCTCCGAGGGCATCGCCACGGTCGCCATGGGGCTCGACTGGAAACCCGGCGACCGGGTTGTGGCGTTCGTTGAAGAATTCCCAGCTAATTATTACCCATGGAAGCGTTTGGAAAGCCGCGGCGTGGAGGTCGCCTGGCTCAGCGTGGACTCGCCGCTCGAAACCATCGAACAGGCCGTGCGCGGCGCCCGCCTGCTGGCCATCAGCTTTGTGCAGTTCCTCAGCGGTTACCGGGCGCCAGTTCGGGAAATAGGCGAGATTTGCCATCGCAACTCGTGCATTTATTTAGTGGATGCGATCCAAGGACTCGGCGCCTTTCCACTCGATGTCCAGGCCTGCCACATCGACGCTCTGGCTGCCGATGGCCACAAATGGCTGCTCGGCCCTGAAGGCTGCGGCATTTTCTACATCCGCCGCGAACTGCAGGACCACATCGAGCCGGTGGAATTCGGCTGGACCAACGTGGCCGGCTACGCCGATTACGCCTCCCGCGACATGACCCTTCGTTCGGATGCCGGCCGCTATGAGTGCGGCACACTAAATACCATTGGATGCTTTGGTTTAAAAGCGGCAATCGAATTTTTACTTGAAGTGGGAGTGGAGCGTATTGGCCCGGTAGTGCAGTCGCTTGGCGACCGCATCGCGGCAGGCGTCCAGGATAAGGGCTACCAGGTGCTCGGCGCTCGCACGCCGGAAACCGGCGCCGGCATCGTCAGCTTTCGCAAACCAGGCATCCAGGCCCGCGACATCGTGCGCAAGCTCACCGCCGCCGGAATTGCCGCCGCGCCCCGCGCCGGCTGGGTGCGGACGTCACCTCATTTCTACATCCGCCCCGAGGAAATCGATCGGCTGGTGGAGGAATTACCGTAAATACCGTAGTTTCCAAGCTGAAGTTTGAGTAACACATCTGGTCGCCTTATTCCGGCCCGGCGCAAACCCGCTCCATCACCCCTCCCTGCCCCTCAGGTCAACCACATAGTACCTGGCTGGGATATCACTCTACGGCCTTCCGGCGGGCATTTTTCTAGCCCTCCGGACGGCCCTAAAACCGCAGCTTGATTTCCAACTGCGCTCCGCGCGGGCCGCCGGCGCCGAGAAGGGGGGAAAGGCCGCTGCCGGGGCTTCCGGTTCCCAGCATCATATTGAGCATGCTGGTGGATTGGCCGAGGAGGGGATTGTCGAGGTAGCGGACGGGATCGCCGAAATTGGGGTGGTTGAACAAATTGTAGACATCGGCGCGCAGTTCGAGGGAGCGGAGATCGTCCAGGCGAAAGCCGCGGCTGGCGGAGAAGTCCGCCTGCCACATGCCAAAACCGCCGATGGCGTTGCGGCCGAGGTCGCCTTCCACGCCGCTGCCCAAGGATTCGAACGCGGCCGGGTTCAGGCGCCTGCCGCGGGGTGAGTGGGGATCGGTCAGCCAGAGCGCCTGGCCGTAGACATAGGTGGGCCGGAACGCGTCGTTAAGCGGAATGCCGGTGTACTGCTCGCTATCGAGCACGGTTACGGGGAAGCCCGAGCGCGCGCGCAGAATGGCGCTCAGGTTCCAATCCGCGGCGAAGCGTGTCCAGGCCGCGGCCGCGCGGCGGCGGGGAATGGTGTAAGCGAAGGTGGCCGCGAAAGAGTGGCGGAGGTCGAAATCGGCGTTGGCGCGGTCCGACGCCGGAGTCATTCCCGAGCCCGTCCACATCAGGTAAGCGTCGCTCGAATCGTTGTCGATGGCATGGGCCCAAGTGTAGGTGACGGAAGTATCGAGGCCGGGGGCGAAGCGGCGGCGGTACTCGGCTTCCAGGGCGTGATAGCGGGAGCGGCCGTTATCGGTGGTAAGGGCCAGGGGGGAATTCAGCGTGCTGCCCGTCCCGCCCACCTCGCGGCGAACCAGATCGAAACCGGCGGCGCCGACGTATCCGAGCGAAAGCGTATCGTGGGCGCTGAGAGCGCGTTCCAGGTGGAGATTCCATTGCCCCACTTCGGGCAGGCGAAGATCCGGCAGGAAAGCGTAGGTCAGCTCCGAGGAGAACAGGCCGTTGCGGGCGGTGAAATACTGAGCAATACCCAAGGGGCCGCCGTTCAACGCGTCGGCGGCGATGCTCATGCTGGAGTCGTAGTAAAGGCCGCCGCCGGCGCGCAGCACGGTTTTTCCATCGGCGGTCAAGCGCCAGGCCAGGCCGAGGCGCGGCGCCAGATTGCCGAAGCGCAGGGGCCAGAGGGGCACGATCCGGGTCTGGGAGGAAATGGTGCCGCCGGAGAGGACGAAGATGGGGCCGGTCGGCGCGGGACTGAATTCCCAACGGAGCCCCGCAGTAACGGTAAGGCGGGAGGCAGCGCGCCAGGTATCGCCGATCCAGCTCGATAATTCCTGGGCTCCGGCGGTCTGGCGGGTGGGTTGCGAGATGGCCACCCAGAGGTTCTGGGTGCTGGCGAGATCGGCGATGGTATCGGCGATCAGGCCCAGCGACGCGGTGGGGTCTCGGCGTATGGCGGTGATCCTGCGATAATCGGCGCCCCATTCCAGGGCGTGGTTTCCCAGGCGCAGGCTGAAGATATCGACCGCCTGAAACTGCCGCTGGAGGCGAAGTCCTTCCTCTCCGGTGACCAACTGTCCCACCCCGCCGATGGTCAGCCGGACCAGGGCGTTGCACCCGGTGGGAGCGGTGGGGAACTGGGGAGGCAGCGACTGCAAATCGCAGCTTGGGGTGGAAGGGTCTCCGGGGGTGGTCCAGACCGAGTTCGCCGACGACTGCGATTCGTTGACACGCAACTCCATCACGGTGCGCGAATTGAAGCCGGCGTTCAGCCCCAGGGTGAGGCTTTGGGTGCGCATCGAGAGGCGGTCGATTTCGGCGAGTCCGAAGGCATTGTTCGACGGCGCGTCATGATAGCGCGCAAACCAGTTCACGCGCGGCGAGACGATCTCGTCGAAGCGCGCGTTGCCGGCGTTCAAACCGGCCGGCTCGGAACTGAAACCCGACCATTCCGCCAGGGAACTGGTGAGCGCGGCGCCGTTCGGGGCGGGAAAGAGATCGACCGCCGGCTGGGCCCAGGACGCGACGCTTTGCCGCTCCGCCAGCGAGGGCACCGGTTGCTCCCATACGAAGGGTTGATCGAGGGCGATGTGCTGATAAGCCAGGAAAAAGAACACGCGATCGCGTTTGAGCGGGCCGCCGAGGCTGGGCGCGACGTTCGCCAGGCTGAGCGGCACGCGGCCGAAGCCGCCCTGGTTGGCGAACCAGTTATTGGCGCTGAGCAGTTGATTGCGCCAGGAGAAGGAAACGCCGCCGTGGAACTGGTTGGAGCCGGTCTGGGTGGTAATGCTGACCTGCGCGCCGGGGCGCCGGCCGAATTCGACGCTGGCGGTCGAGGTACGCACGGCGATGTCCTCCACCGCATCGAGGGAGACCAGGGCATCCATGCTGCCGAAAGCGCTGGTTGCCGGCAGCGTGCCTCCGGTGGCTTGGGCGGGCAATCCGCCGGCGGTGATGCCGGTATTGGCGCTGGCGCCATCGACGGTGAAGGCATTGACGTTGGGCCGTTGTCCATTGGTGGAAAACTGGCCGGCTTCGCCGCGCGTGGCGGGAGTGATGTTGATGTTGGCGGCGGCATCGAGCAGGGTGAGCAAGCCGCCGCCGTTGAGCGGCAGGCGGGCGATGTCGCCGCGGTCGAAATCCGTGCCGACGGAGACATCCATCCGGTCCAGCGGAGAAGGCGTGCCCTCGACGGTGATGGTCTCGAGTACGCTGCCGACCGGGAGGGCGAAGTCGGCCACCGCCGCGCGGTCGCTCACGAGTTCCACGTTGAAGCGGACCAGGGTGCGGAAGCCATCTTTGCGGACGGTGACTTTGTAGGAGCCGGGCGCCAGCGATGCGATGCTGTACGCTCCATCCCCGGCCGATTCGGTCTGGCGCCGGAAACCGGTGTCCTGGTTGACGGCGGTGATTTGGGCCCCGCCGATGCCGCTATCGGAAGCGTCCAGAATGCGCCCGCAGAGGGTGGCGTCACGCTGCGCCGCGGCCGGTGTTACCCACCCGGCGCATGCCAGCATCCAAGCTACCCACTGGCGGCGAGCCATTTCATTATCATCCCACGGCTTACGCCGTGGGCTACCCGCTGTGCCGCCTCGATAACAACCAAGTTCGCCGTTGAGCGGCGGGACGCGCGGTTCCGGACGCAACCCGATTGAGCGAAAAACAGCCGCGCTCTGGAGCTAGGGCTCGTCACGATCCGCGGGCGGATTGCGTCCGGGAAGGCGCGGGTTGCCCAGGGGCGGCTCCGCGGGGGGCGCTGGCGGTATATGATGACTTCGTGACCGACCGCGAACTGGCCTGGAAGATCCTATGCGAATTCACTCAGTCCGATAGCCTGCGCAAGCACGCGCTGGCCGTGGAGACTTGCGTCGCCGCTTACGCAAGGAAGCTCGGCGAGAACGAACGGAAGTGGTCCGTGACGGCGCTGCTGCACGACTTCGATTGGGAGATTCATCCCAGCCTCGAAGAGCACCCGCAGAAAGGCGAGGCGATTCTGGCCGAGCGCGGGGTGGAAGAGGAAATCCGGCGCGCCATCCTGTCGCACGCCAATCACACCGGTGTTCCGAGGCAAACGCCGCTGGAAAAAATCTTGTACGCCTGCGACGAGTTGGCCGGTTTCATCACCGCCATCTCTTACGTCAAGCCGCACCGCAGCGTGTTTGAAGTGGACCTGGCGTCGGTGAAGAAAAAGATGAAGGACAAGGCGTTTGCCCGTTCGGTGAACCGCCAGGATATCATCGACGGCGCGGCGGAATTGGGCGTACCGCTCGACGACCATATCGATTTCTGCGTCAAGGCCATGCAGGCCCGGGCGGAGGAGCTGGGGCTGAAGGGCGGATTGAGCGCGTAGGCCAGCCGGCTTGCCGGCGCAAACGCCCGCTCCAGATTCGCATCGGCGGCGCCTCCCTTGCCATCATATGAGTATGCAGACTTTGATAATGCCGGTCGAAGGCATGACGTGCCAGAACTGCGCGCGCGGCGTCGAGCGCAAACTATCGGCCACCCCGGGCGTGCGGAAAGCCACGGTGAAGCTGGAAGAGCGCAGCGCCACGGTGGAATATGACGAAGACCAGGTGAAGCCGGAAGCGCTGGCCGCGGCGGTGCGGCAACTGGGGTACCAAGTGCCGGCATGAAGACCGAAGCGGCGGCGAGCAACCGGGCCACTCGGGAAACTCACCAGCGCGTGGACTTGCCGGTTTCCGGAATGACGTGCGCGGCGTGTTCCCGTTCGATTGAACTAGCGCTCGGGGCGGCGCCGGGCGTGGAGCGCGCCAGCGTGAATCTGGCCACCAATACCGCGACGGTGGAATACGATGGCGGGCGCATCGGAGTTCGCGAGCTGGTGTCCACCATCGAGGACCTGGGGTACGGCGTACCGCCCGAAGAAGTTCGTCCCGGCGCCGAGTTGCCCGGGTACCGGCGGCGGCTGGCGGTTGCGGTGGTGTTTGCCGCGCCGGTAATGTGCCTGGGCATGCTGCACCGCGCGCCGTGGCTGCAACTGGCGCTTTCCCTCCCGGTCATCTTTTATGCCGGGGCCGGCTTCTATTGGGCCGCATGGAAAGCGTTGCGGCACGGCTCGGCGAACATGAACTCGCTGGTATCGCTGGGCACCGGGGCGGCGTTTCTCTACTCCGTGTACGCAATGGTGCGCGGGGCGCACGAGGTCTATTTCGAAGCGGCGACGACCATCATCGCGCTGATTCTGCTGGGCAGGCTGCTGGAGGCGCGGGCGCGCGGCCGGGCGGGCGATGCGATTCGGCGCCTGCTGGAACTGGCTCCGGCCACGGCGCGGGTGGTGCGCGATGGCGCGGAAATCGAAATCGGCGCGGCTGAGTTGCGGCCGGGCGATACCGTGGCGGTGCGCCCCGGCGAGCGGATCCCGTGCGACGGCAAGGTGGTGGACGGGCACTCTTCGGTGGACGAATCCATGCTCACCGGAGAAAGCGTTCCGGTGGAAAAGGACGTAGAGAGCCCCGTCTTCGCGGGCAGCATCAATCGCGCGGGCGGTTTCCGCTATGAGGCCACGCGGGTGGGACGCGGCACCATGCTGGAGCGCATGATTGAGCTGGTAAAGCAGGCGCAAGGCTCGCGGGCGCCGGTGGCGCGGCTGGCGGACGTGGTGAGCGGATATTTCACCTTGGGCGTGCTGATCGCGGCGGCCATCACCTTGGCTGTGTGGCTCTGGTTTGGACCGTTCGCGCCAGCCATGGTCAACGCCGTGGCGGTGCTGATTATCGCGTGCCCGTGCGCGTTGGGCCTGGCTACTCCCACCGCCATTATGGTGGCTACGGGCCGGGGCGCGGCGCGTGGGATTCTGTTTCGCAACGGCGAAGCGCTGGAAGCCGCGCACCGCATCGACTGCGTGGTGCTGGACAAGACCGGCACCCTCACCACCGGCAAGCCCGCGGTAACGAAGGTGACGCCGGCGCCCGGTTTCGGCGAAGGTGAGCTGTTGCAACTGGCGGCCTCCGCCGAACGGCACTCCGAGCACCCGTTGGGCAAGGCTGTGGTGGAGGCCGCGGCGGCGCGCGGAATCGCGCTCGAAACGGCCGGCGACTGGAGCGCGCAGGCAGGCTACGGCGTACGCGCCCGCGTGAACGGCCGCGAGGTGGTGGTGGGCCGGCCGGGCATTCAGGTGACCGTAGACGGCCGATTGGCCGGAGAAATCGAAGTGTCCGATACGCTGAAGCCGGAAGCCGCCGGGGCGGTCGGAGCGTTGCGCCGGATGGGCCTGGACGTTTGGATGCTCACCGGCGACCGGAAAGAGACCGCCGAAGCGATGGCGCGCGCGGCCGCGATCGAGCACGTGCTGGCCGAGGTGCTGCCGGAAGGGAAAGTGGACGCCGTGCGCAAGCTGCAGGCGGAGGGAAAGCGCGTGGCGATGGTAGGCGACGGCATCAACGACGCTCCCGCCCTGGCGCAGGCGGATCTGGGCATCGCCATGGGCACGGGCACGGACATGGCCATCGAGGCCGGCGGCGTCACCCTGATGCGCAACGACCTGAACGGCGTGGCCGAAGCGATTCAGCTTTCCCGCAGCACGATGGGCGTGATCCGCCAGAATCTGTTTTGGGCGTTCGCGTATAACACGGTGGGCATTCCGGTGGCCGCGTTCGGCCTGCTCTCGCCCATGCTGGCGGCGATGGCCATGGCGCTCTCAAGCGTCACCGTGGTCAGCAATAGCTTGCGGCTGAGGGCGCGGTAGGGACTGGCTTCCGTGCCAAACGGCACACCACCGAGGCCGATCGGTTTGTGACAGGTAATAGTGCCAGAGTCAACTGAAGAAGCAATGGCAAAGAAAGGGACTAGGATTTTGCTGCCGCCAGAAATTCCCGCACCTCGGTCTCCGTTAGCCCTGCTTGACGCAGTGAGTGGTTGACAAACTCATCTACCAATAAGTCGGCCATTGGGACCGAAATGTAATCGGTGGTCCCGTGGCGGCGATACAAGTATGTGCGCTTCTGCGTTGTCTTGTACCTGTAGCCCAATTCGTATGATCAACTTACTAAGTGGATGCAATCGGCAGACGAACTTATAGAGCTAATTCACACCCCGCCAAGCCTCAACGAAGTTCGTCACCCTAACGGCGACGTCGATATACAGCCATCGACGGGCCATAGAGGGAAAGCGCTTCAACG
>JBKQVG010000059.1:0-11805 GCA_052325345.1 Bryobacteraceae bacterium | reverse complement strand
GTAGTGCTGCTGGCGCTGGCCGCGAGCGTGGCTTGCCGGTCCGACATGCAGAACCAGCCCAAGTACATTCCTCTGCGGCCGAGCACCTTCTTCGAAGACGGCCGGTCGGAACGTCCCTTGATCGAGGGGACGATACCGCGCGGCCACCTGGACGACGACACGGCCTACTATACGGGCAAGGGGCCCGACGGGAAAACATTCCTGGATACTTTTCCCTTTCCGGTGACGCGCCAGGTGATCGAACGCGGCCAGAACCGCTTCACCATCTATTGCACCCCGTGCCACGGCCAACTGGGGTTCGGCGACGGCAAGGTGGTGCGCCGCGGCTACAAGCATCCGCCCTCGTACCATAGCGACCGGCTGCGGAAGGTTCCCGCGGGCTACATTTTCGACGTGATCACCAACGGGTTCGGCGCCATGCCGGACTATGCCGCGCAGGTTGCGCCGGCGGACCGCTGGGCGATTGTGTCCTACATCCGGACCCTGCAACTGAGCGAGAACGGCGCCCTGAACGACGTGCCTCCCGAAGCGCGTGGGCAACTCTCCCAGGGAGGTGCGCGGTGACGGCGCAGACCACGATCGATTTCCAGGTTTCCGGCGCGCTTCGTTCCGGCCTGCGCCGCTGGCGGACATTTGCCCTGATCGTGGGCATCGTCGGGATGGTGGCAATGGCCGCCGGTTTGCTGGTTTTCCACCAGCCCTTCCAGTTTTATCAGTCTTACCTTTGGGCATTCGTCTTTGTGCTCGGCTTGCCGACCGGGTCGCTGGTCTGGCTGATGCTGCAATACCTCACCGGCGGCGCTTGGGGAGTGGTGATTCGCCGCCCCGCGGAAGCCGCCGCGCGCACTTTGCCGCTGATGCTGTTGCTGTTTCTGCCCATCGTCATCGGCATTCCGAATCTGTATCCCTGGGCGCACTCGGCAGTGGTGAGCTCCGACCGCGTGCTCGCCCATCAGGCGCCCTATCTGAACTATCGCTTCTTCCTGCTGCGCGCGTTCGTCTACTTCTTCGGCTGGATGTTTCTGTCGTACTATTACAATCGCTGGTCGCTGGTGGAAGACCGCGAGGGGCCCGCCAAAGCCCACGGCAAGATGTCGTTCCTGGCTGGGCCCGGGGTGATTTTCTGGTCGCTGAGCGTCACCTTCATGTCCATCGACTGGGTGCTGTCGCTGCACTCGCAGTGGTTCTCCACCATGTTCGGCTTGCTCTACATGGCCAGCCAGGCGCTGACCGCGATGGCGTTTCTGATCGCCCTGCTGGTTACGCTCCAGGCGAGCGAGCCGATGTCCCAGGTGCTCACCAAACGGCACTTCCACGATCTGGGCAAGCTCATGTTCATGCTGATCATGGTTTGGGCGTACTTCTCCTATTCGCAATTCCTGATCATCTGGACCGGCAATCTCCCCGAAGAGATTCCGTGGTACCTGGCGCGCATGAACGGCGGTTGGGGATACATCGCGCTGGCGCTGGTGCTTTTCCATTTTGCGCTGCCGTTTTCGCTGCTGCTGTCGCGCGACCTTAAACGCAACGCCAAGCTGCTGCGCAACGTGGCGATTTTCGTCCTGTTCATTCGCATGGTGGACTTGTTCTGGCAAATCACGCCCTATTTCCACGGCAGCGCGCTTCACGTGAGCTGGATGGACGTGGCCGCCCCGGCCGGGCTGATCGGTATCTGGCTGGCATACTTTTTCACGCAACTGGAGAAGCGGCCGCTGATGCCGTTGCGCGACCCCAATCTGGAGGAGGCTCTGAAGCATGGCCGCGAATAAACCGGATCCGCGCGAAACACCGGAAGTGGAGCACTATGATGTGGACAATCCCGCCCAGCGTCATGAGCGGCGCGACGTCAATGTAAAGGCGATAAGCGAGTTCGCGATCGGCCTGGCGCTGTTGTGTATCGCGTCCTTCGCCATTGTGGTGGGGGTCTTCCGTTACTTGGAACACGTCACCAGCGGCGTACCCGCGGGCAAGCAGAACGTGGCGATCGACGCGCGCCAGCGTCCGCCGGCGCCGCAGTTGGAGGAGACGCCCGCGATCGACCTTCAGCGGGAACGCGCCGCCGAGGAGGAACTGTTGCACACCTATGGCTGGATCGACAAACCGGGCGGCGTGGTCAGGCTGCCGATCGAGCGCGCCATCGACCTGATGGCGCAGCGCGGGTTGCCGTCACGGGCCGAGGCTCCGCCCCCTAGTAACGTCAGCGTCCCCAGCGAAGCCGGCCTTGGCCCCAAAGTGCAACAGCAGGGCGGACCGCTGGCGCCGGAATTAGGAGGAAGATGATGCGCGAGAATCTCGTTGGACGGTTGTTCATTTGTGGCGTGCTTGCGGCGCTGCTGGTTTCGGGCGCCCTTGCCCAGCCCGGGCAACCCGCTCCCGCGCAGCCCAGCTACAGCTTGCAGGATTCCAATTTGAAACCCGCCTTGCCGGGTGCGTTGGCCGGCGTGAGCATCGAACAGCGGCTGGACCAGCAGGTCCCGCTGGACGTCGCCTTCCGCGACGAGGCCGGCCGCGCCATGCCGCTGTCTACCTATTTCGAGGACGGCAAGCCGGTCATCCTGACCCTGGTCTACTATCGCTGTCCCATGCTTTGCACGGAGATTCTCACCGGCCTGGAAAGCTCGTTGAAAGCCGTTTCACTCGACGCCGGAAAGGACTTTAACGTTGTCGCCATCAGCTTCGACCCTAAAGACACCCCCGAGCTCGCGGCTTCCAAGAAGCAGATGTACCTGAAGCGGTACAACCGCCCCAATGCGGCCAACGGCTGGCACTTCCTCACCGGAGACGAGGCCAACATCAGGGCGTTCACCGACGCCGTGGGTTTCCATTACAAGTACGATCCGGCCACCCAGCAATTCGCCCATGCCAGCGCCGTCATGATCCTCACCCCGGACGGCCACATTTCGAAATACTTCTACGGCGTGGAATACTCGCCGCGCGATCTGCGGCTGGGACTGGTGGAAGCTTCCAAGGAGCAGATCGGCACGCCGGTGGATGAAATTCTGCTGTATTGCTACCATTACGACCCCTCCACGGGCAAGTACGGCGCCATCGCGATGAACATTGTGCGTGGCGCCGCCGGCGCCTTCCTTCTGTTCGGCGGCGCGATCCTGCTGGTTTTCTTCCGGCGGGACGCGCACCACAAGGCCGGGAAGAGCCGGATGCAAACGGACACGATGCGATGAACATACCTTTGTTTCCCAAGGAGGCGTCCACCTTCGCTCCCGATGTGGATCACCTCTACTTCTACCTGATTGCGGTGTCGGCTTTCTTTACGGTGCTGATTTTCGTCGCGATCTTCTTCCTGGCGATCAAGTACCGGCGGCGCCCGGGTAACGAGGCGATTCCTCATGCCGTACACAGCGGCATGATGCTCGAGATCGTATGGTCGGTGATTCCGTTCGGCCTGGCCATGGTGATGTTCGGCTGGGGCGCGGAAATCTTTTTCCACGAGAGCCGTCCGCCGCAGAACGCGTTGCCCATTTATGTGGTCGCCAAGCAGTGGATGTGGAAGTTGGAACACATGGAGGGCCAGCGCGAGATCAACGAGCTGCACATCCCGGTGGGCCGGCCCGTCCGTCTGACCATGACCTACGAGGACGTCATCCACTCCTTTTTTGTGCCGGACTTCCGCACCAAACAGGACGTCGTTCCGGGCCGCTACTCCACCACCTGGTTCACGCCGACCCAAACCGGCAAGTTTCACCTCTTCTGCGCCGAATACTGCGGCACCAGGCATTCCGGCATGGTCGGCTGGATCTACGTGCTGTCGCCCGAGGATTACCAGAACTGGCTGAGCGGCGGCAAGAAGACCGGAACATTGGCGGAGCGCGGCGAAAAGCTCTTCAACGACCTGGCCTGCTCCAATTGCCACAAGCCGGATAATTCGGGCCGGTGCCCATCCCTGGTGGGCGTGTTCGGCTCCAACGTCAAACTGGCGGGCGGCCAGATCGTAAGGGCGGACGAGGCTTATATTCGGGAATCCATTCTGCGTCCGGAGGCCAAGGTGGTTTTCGGCTACCAGCCGCTGATGCCGACTTTCCAGGGGCAGGTCACCGAAGAAGACGTACTGGACCTGGTGGAATACGTGAAGTCGCTGACGCCCAAGCCCCCGGCCGCGGCGCCGGCGGTGGCCAACAACGCGCAAGCATCGAATCGGTAAAGAACTATGACGACCGCGGTTGCACAGGAACAAGAAACCTATCTGAACAACGCCTACGGGCTGAAGTCGTGGCTGTTGACCAAGGACCATAAGCGCATCGCGCTGTTGTACCTGTTCACGATCACGCTGTTCTTCTTCATCGGCGGCGCTTTCGCCACGCTGATCCGCATCGAGTTGCTCACTCCGCAGGGCGGCCTGGTATCGTCCGACACCTATAACAGGCTGTTCACCATGCACGGAATCACGATGATCTTCTTCTTCCTGATTCCGTCCATTCCCGCCACGCTGGGCAACTTTCTCATCCCCATGATGATCGGCGCGCGCGACCTGGCCTTCCCGCGCATCAACCTGCTGAGTTGGTACCTGCTGGTAGCGGGCGGGCTTCTCGCGTTATTCGCCATGATGGCCGGCGGCGTGGATACCGGCTGGACCTTCTACACGCCCTATAGCTCGACGTATTCGAATTCATGGGTGATTGCCACCGCGCTGGGTATTTTCGTGGCCGGGTTCTCTTCCATCCTGACCGGCCTGAACTTTATCGTCACCATCCACCGCATGCGCGCCCCCGGCATGACCTGGTTCCGCTTGCCGCTGTTCGTGTGGGCCCACTATGCCACCAGCTTGATTCAGGTGCTGGGCACTCCGGTGCTTGCGGTTACCCTGCTCTTGGTGTTTTGCGAGCGCGTCTTTCACATCGGCATCTTCGACCCCGCCCTGGGCGGCGATCCGGTTCTGTTTCAGCACCTGTTCTGGTTCTATTCCCACCCGGCGGTTTACATCATGATTCTGCCGGCCATGGGAGTGATGAGCGAATTGATTTCCACTTTCTCGCGTAAACCGATATTCGGCTATCACTTTGTAGCCGGGTCGAGCATGGCCATTGCCGTTTTCGGCTTTGTGGTTTGGGGCCACCACCTGTTCGTCAGCACCCAATCGGTGTACGCCGGCATGGTCTTCTCGTTCCTGAGTTTTATGGTGGCGATTCCGTCGGCCATCAAAGTTTTCAACTGGACCGCGACCTTATACAAAGGTTCGGTCACCTTCGAGACCCCGATGCTGTACGCCTTCGGTTTCATCGGCCTGTTCACCGTCGGCGGCCTGACGGGTCTCTTTTTGGCCAGCCTCGGCATCGACGTACACGTCACCGATACCTACTTCGTGGTGGCACATTTCCACTACATCATGGTGGGCGGCGCCATCATGGCCTTCCTCGGCGGTCTGCATTTCTGGTGGCCGAAAATCACCGGGCGCATGTACCCCGAAGCATGGGCCAGGCTGTCGGCCGTCGTCATCTTCGTGGGCTTCAATCTGACCTTCTTCCCCCAGTTCATTCTGGGCTACCTGGGCATGCCGCGCCGCTACCACGTCTATCCGCCCGAGTTTCAGGTGCTGCACGTGATGTCCACCATGGGCGCCTCGGTGCTGGCGGTAGGCTACTTGATGCCGATGATCTACCTGGTCTGGTCTTTGAAAAATGGCCCGCTCGCCGGCCCCAATCCCTTCCGCGCAACCGGGCTGGAGTGGAGAACGGCTTCGCCGCCGCCGCTCCACAATTTCGACCAGTTGCCGGTGGTGACGTACGGAGCGTACGATTACACGACCGTCCCCGAAGAGGTGACCTCCGTTGGCTGATCACGCACAAGCGGCATCGCCCGCTTTACAAGTCCAATTCGACACTCCCGAACAGCAGAAGGACACTTCCACGCTCGGGATGTGGGTCTTTCTGGTAACCGAAATCATGTTCTTCGGCGGCATGTTTCTGGCGTATATCGTGTACCGCGCCACATACCCCGAGATCTTCGCCGTGGCTTCCAGCAGCCTGAATGTCTACATCGGCGCCACCAATACCGCCGTCCTGCTGTGCAGCAGCTTCACCATGGTCCTGGGCGTGCGCGCAGCCCAGTTGGGCCGGCAGAAAACCCTGATCCTCAACATCGTCCTGACCCTGTTGCTGGGTTTCGTCTTCCTGGGCGTCAAAGCCTTTGAGTGGCGTGAAAAGTTCATCGAGCACCATGTGCCCGGCCCCAGCTTCCACCTGGCGGGAGTCGGCATGCAAGGCCCGGCGCAATTGTTCTTTTCCCTGTATTTCGCCATGACCGGCTTGCACGCGCTCCACATGGTGGTCGGCGCCGGCATCATGATTTTTCTGCTCATCGGCGCCATCCGCGGCAAGTACACGGCCGATTACATGACGCCCGTCGATATCGGCGGCCTCTACTGGCACTTCGTCGATATCATTTGGATTTTCCTGTTCCCGCTGTTTTATCTGATCGACCGCCACCTGAGATAGCTATGACGCAACATATCGATTCGGTAAGAACCTACGCTGTGATCTGGATCACGCTGCTGGCGCTGACGGCGCTCACCACCGCGGTGGCCTTCGTCGACCTCGGGCCGTTCAGCGTGGTTGTCGCTCTCAGCATCGCGGTAGTGAAGATGATGCTCGTGGCGCTGTTTTTCATGCACCTGCGGCATAGCGGCAAACTCACCCAACTCGCCATGGCGGGTACCATCCTCTGGCTGGGGATTATGGTGTCCTTTACCCTCGCCGATGTCTTGACGCGCGGCTGGGTGGGAGTTCCGGGGCGGTAACGGATTAGCCGCGACCGCGGAGAAACAACCGCTCCCTCCGGTGGCGGCTCGGTTGGCTCAGTTCACTTGCCGGTCGTGGCTAGAGCCTCGATCTTCGCCAGTTGCTCGCGCGCCTGGGCCGCGTCCACCGCATTCGGAGCCTTCTTTAGATAAGCGCGGATATAATCCGCCGCCGATTTATAATCTCTCCGATTCATGCAGATCAGCCCCTCCAGGTATTCCACCTGGGGGTACCGGTGGCGCGTGTCCAGGCGCTCGGCCTTGAGAGCGCTCTGCTCGGCCAGGTCCATGCGGTTGAGATTGTAATTGGCCACCGCGTTGTGAAACCAAGCCATGGGATAGTCGAACGAGTCCAGCTTCAAGGCTTGGCCGGTAAGGTCGGCGGCCTCTTGCCAATTCTTGTCGCGCACCGCCAGGGCCCCCAGTTCCACGTAGCCATCCGGATACTTCGCGTCGGCCTTCACCGCTTCGTGGAAGGAGAGACGGGCCGTGTCGAACCGCCCCGACGCGGCTTCGATCTTTCCCATCTCGCACCAGGCCGCGGCGTAACCGCGATAGAGCGATACCGCCTTCTGATAGTTCTTGTAGGCGTCGTTGACCTTGCCCTTTTGCATCAGGTCCTGCGCCTTGTTGAATGCCTTGCGGGCGTCTTTGGGGGCGGCGAGCGAACTGGCCGCCACCGTGGTGCCGCCATCACCGCTGTCCCGGTGCAGCAGAATTACCCCCACGTCCGGATTATCCATCGGCCGCCGATCGGTGAGCGGGATGCTTTGCGAACGGTAGCCGCCGAGCCTGGCGCGCAGTTCGCAATTGAGCAACCGCCGGTCCGCGAGGCTGCCACCGAACCCCCCGCTGGCCGAACCCCCGCCGCCCGCCGCGGAACCGAAGCCGCCCGGCCCGGTATCGCTCGCGTCCTGGTACGCCGCGTTCTCCGCGCTGCCGATCTGAACCGAGAAGTTCCCGTTTCCGTCGGTGAAGCCCTCGGTGCGGGTAGACCCTCCGCAGACGCGCTCGATGCGCACCGATTGGGGCGGTGGTGTCCCGTCTTCCAGCAACACCCGTCCGGAAAGAAAGATCGTGGGCTGGGTCGGGTTCGTCGTAGTGGCAGTGTTGCTGGTCGTGGAGGGAGTCGTACTCGTGCGCGTGGTGCTCGTGCCCGTGTTCCCGGCGCCGGCGGTAGTGGTTGTTCCCCTGTTCTGTGCCGCCGCGATGGGAAGCATGAGCCCGGCCGCCATCCACGGAATCCAAGTCCGAAAAGCGTGAACAGTCATCGTTCACCCCCGTGCCATGAATTATACTCCCCGGCAAACCGGGCCGCGGCTGAATGGAGCGGTTGTTTCCGCGGCCGGGGAGCTTGGACGGCTTGTTAGAATGGCGTTGGAGAGGATTATGAAGAAAGCCGCATTGGCGCTGGCTGCGGCCGCGTGTCTCCTGATGATCGGCTGTTCGGAACAGTCCTCGTCGCAGCCGGCCCCCAGGGAAACCGTCCCGCCGCGGCCCGCGACCGGCCAAAGCGCCCTATACAAGATGTACCAACTGGCCCGCGCGTGGGCGCCGGACGCGCAGGTCCTGAAGCTCGACAGCGTCCATCTGACTGAAGTACCGGAGGTGCCGGACAAGGCCGCCGAATGGGAAGCGACTTTTGTATCCCCCAGCCGCGCGGCCGCCAAATCCTTCACCTGGTCTGCCGTGGACATTGAGCCCAACTTGCACAAAGGCCCGTTCGCCGGCGCGGAGGAACCTTTTTCAGGCTCGCAGGGCGCCAGCCCGTTTCTCATCGCTGCCGTGAAGATCGACACGGACGCCGCGCTGGCCACGGCCAGGACTAAGGCCGTCGAGTACGACAGGAAACATCCTGGAATGCCCATCACCTACGTGCTCGAAAAGACCGACAAGTTCCCCGACCCGGCCTGGCGTGTGATTTGGGGCGAGTCGGCGGGCGTATCCAGCTTTTCCGTGTATATCGACGCTTCCACCGGCGCCTACCTGGAAACCATGCATTGAAAGTGGGACAGGACAGGCCTCCCGACCTGTTCAGAGGACTCCCCGAACCCGCCGGCTGGAATCTAGATAGCCCTGGAGTCCTGTCCTACTCCGGCGCTCTGGCTCAATTTCCACTCTTCCAGGATCGCGGTGATGGCGCTTTGCACGCGGGTGGCTCCGGCGGCCCGCAGGCTGGCAAGTTGATCCATGCCGGTCACCGTGACCACGGCGTGCACGCCCAACTCCTCCGGCAGGTTCCGCCGCAGCAGCGCGACATCCTGTAGCACCGCATCGAGACCAACGGTTGGCCCAAATCCGGTTCCGGTGGCCAGGGCGTCGGCTTCCGCCCGTTCGGCGGCACGCGCGGCCACCACTTTCAATTCCTCGGTGAGGTGCGCGCACTCGAGGATCGCCGTTAGCCTGGCCCCCTCTTTGTGACAGGCCTCCGCGGCCTGCAGCAGCTCCGTTTGCACGTGCTGAAACTCGCGCGACCGCAGTTGCGCCGTACCTGTCACCAGGGCGATTTCTTTCGCTCCGCGCCGCACCAGGTCCCGGACCTCATACAATTTCGTCGCCGTGTTTGCGGTTCCGTGCGGAAAACCGGCCACCGCCACCACCCTCGTGGAGGAGCCCGCCAACGCCCGCAGCGCCACGTCCACATCGCAGGGGCGAACCGCCACCGTTGCCACCCGATAGGTCTTGGCCAGTTCCAGACCCGCCCACACCTCCGGTGCGCTCCACTCCGGCGCAACCAAGGGCAGCTCGATCGACTTCGCGATTTCTTCGAAAGTGGCGGGCACCCGGCTATTCTTGCTTCCTTTTTCTGCTGGACGGAGCGGCGGTCGGACAACGCAGGCCCAGTTCCTTGATCTTGCTACAAGCTTGCGGAGCGGCGGAACTCTGGGGAAACCGCTGGATGGTTTCCTTGAACTCGGCGTAGGCGTCCGTGCGGCGCGTCATCTTCATCAAGGTCAACCCCTTGTAGTAAAGCGCGTCCGGGGTCTTGTTGTTGTCCGGATATTTTTCGGTGACCGCGTCGAAGTCGTTCAGCGCCTGGTCGTAGTTGCCCTGCGAGTAGTGAATGGCGCCGATAAAGAACTGGGCGTTGGGAGCCAGGTCGGTATTGCCGTAATACTTCAAATAGTCGCTGTATTCCTGCAACGCAAGATCGAGCTTGCCGCCCGTGTAATCGCTCTTCGCGTTGTTGTAAAGATCGGTCGCCGGAAGAGGGGGCGTACTAGGCGCGCCGCCGGCGGTAGTGCTCCCCGAACCCGGGGGCGGCGCCACCGGCGCTTGCAGCACCTTCACCGCGTTGCCCACATCCGTCAACTGGGCCTGAAGTTTTTGCACCGCGCTGGTCAAATCGCTGACAGCTTGTTGCAGCGTGCGAAAGTCGTTCGACATGGAGTCCATGCGCGTGCTCAGGCCAACCACCGGAGCCACCACTTCGTTCCTCTGCGACTTGACCGAGTCCTGAAATCCGCTCTGCATCACGGCGATGCCCGTGTTGGCCCGGTTGGCTGCCTCCAGGGCCTGGCGCACCAGCTCGGTCATCGCGGCCAATTGCCGGTCCTGCGATTGCTGAAGCTGCTTGACTTGATCCTGCAACAGGGCCACGTCGCGCTGCAGTTCCATGATTTCTTTGCTGGCTCCCCACATGAGCGCCGGCGAGATGGCCAGAATCAACGCGCAAAGTCGTCGGAACATACGTTTTTTTCCTCAATTCAACGCAGGGCGAACCATTGGCGGTTCGCCCACAAGTACCCTCGAACACTATCGTACTACCCCGCGTCGCCTACCCGCCCATAGCTGACGAGCCGGGACTAAAGAAACTGTGGAAACTCGAATTCGAGCCACGGATGAACACCGATAAACCGCTCATTCGGTTATCCGCGGTCATCCGTGGCCATATTTCGTCGCCTATTCGCCGGGGGCGAAATGCACGCGGCGATTTTTCTGCCAGCAGGCTTCGGTTTCCTCCGTGCACTGCGGCCGCTCCTTGCCGTAGCTGATGGTGTGGAGCTTGTCCGCCGGCACGCCGAGTTGCACCAGGAAATCCCGAGCCGAGCTGGCGCGGCGGTCTCCCAGTCCCAGGTTATACTCCGCCGAGCCGCGCTCGTCGCAATACCCTCCGATCACGATGGTCGCGCTGGGGAAATCGTTCAGAATGCTCTTCAACGCGGTGGCGTCCTGCGTTAGGGCGCTCTGTGCGTCGCTCCGCAGGCTGCTCGAATCGTAGTCGAAGAACGCATCCTGCAGTTCACTGGAGATCCGGTCCACTATGGTCTTCGGGCTTTCCGCCGGCGGCGGTGGCGGCGGTGGCGGCGGCGGCGCCGATACCGACACCGTCACGCTGGCCGTCGACGTTCCTCCCTCCCCCGTTGCCGTGAGCGTATAGGTGGTGGAATCTTGCGGCGAGACCCGCCGGTTGCCGGTGTTCTGTACCGCGCCGATGCTCTGGTCGATGGATACGCTGCTGATGTCGCCGCTCACTTCCCACCGCAGCGTGGAGGATTGCCCCCGCTGGATGGCGGTGGGCTCGGCCGTGAACTGTGTAACCGCCGGAGCCGGCGGCTTCGCCGGCGCGGCCGGTGCGGCCGGCGCCGCGGGTGGAGGCGGCGGTGGTGCGACCGGCGTCTTCTTCTTGCAACCAGCCGCGAATACGGCCAGACTTAGGCCTATGCCTGCAATCAGGATCTTCTGTGTGTTCAACATGAACTTTGCCCTCCTCGTTTCATTAGAGTCTTGCCATCGCCGCCGCGGCGGGTCCGCGGCGTCCAACTATTTGCCCCATACCGGGCTGTAATTGTAACCCTGCGACGTGAGAACCCGCACGCCGCTTCCGTCCGCCAGCATGCTGTAAATCTGCTCGTGGCCGCTGCGGTTCGACATGAACGCAATGTGCGTCCCCCCGGGCGCGAAAGTCGGGTTTTCGTTGCGCCCTTCGTCATGCGTGAGCTGCACATATTGGCGGCTGCCCACGTCCATAATAAACACGTTGAACTTGCCCTGCGCGTAGCCCCGCGTCCAGGCAAACGCCACATGCTGCCCGTCCGGATTCCAGGCCGGAT
>JBKQVG010000058.1:0-21699 GCA_052325345.1 Bryobacteraceae bacterium | reverse complement strand
TCCGGGCCTCTGGCATCGTGATGATCTATCGTTGTCATCACGCGCAGGCGCGCCGGGTGGAGTCAGGTCAGAACGCCTGGGTCACTTTCGGAGAATACGGGTGGGTCATTCTTGGAGAGCGCCGAAGCAATCTGTACCAGGATGCCGCCGGCCTGTTCGCACACGTGCAACCCCAGCGCGCCGAGCGTCGCGGTCGAGACTGTCAATGGTGGGACTTTCCAGATCTGGTTTCCTGGTCGCAGGTGAAAGCCCCGCTGCGCGTGGTGCGGTCCTTGGAAACTTACTCCGTGCGCCGTCAACTGGATCGAACGGTCACCCAGGAAACCAGCGATTGGGTCTGGGTGACGACTTTACCGCCCCAGCAAGCGCCCACGATGCGCATCGTCGCTTGGGGCCATCAAAGGTGGGACATCGAGAACTTCGGCTTCAATGAATTAGTCAACGGTTGGGAAGCTGACCACATTTACAAACACGACGCCAAGGCCATTGAGGCATTCTTGTTGATGACCTTCCTGGCCTACAACATTTTTCATGCCTTCATCGGCCTGAACCTCAAACCCCAACTACGCCACAACAAGCCGGAGAAATACTGGGCTGGTTTAATCGCCGCCCAACTCTACTCTGACGCCGGAACCACCCCAAAGCGCGCTCCCTGATCTGCCTCCCCGCCTGATCGGCCCGGTATTCACCGCCCTCTGTCCTCCAAACCATTCCTCATTGGCCCCCCGCCGCGATCCGTGTCTCCGTCCCGCCTTCAGCACCGCTCCCAAGCCGCCCAAACGCCCATTCGAACCTGCTCGGATCGCGCGTTGCTTCCCAATTCCTTCCGTCACCGTTGCTTGACCCCACCCCACAACCCTGGATGCGGAATCGCTGGCGCTAGGGCCGATACGTATCATTTCCGTGATACAATACGTATATGTCAAAGCTCACTTTGAGCGTGGACGATCGGGTCGTTGTGCGTGCCAAGCGGTATGCCAAACGGCAGGGCACGTCCGTATCGAAAATGGTGGAGGCCTACCTCGGCGCGGTCGCCGGGCCGCCCTCCGTCGACATGCGGGATGCTCCGGTTCTGCGGTCGCTGCGAGGCTCTCTCAAGAAGGCGGATCTGGAAGACTATCGGAAATACGTCACGGCAAAATATCGATGATACGGGTTCTTTTCGATGCCAATGTCGTGCTGGACGTTCTACTGGACCGGAAGCCCCACGCCGAGGCCAGTGCGGCAGCGTGGGCGGCTCTCGAAACCGGCGCCGCAGAGGGTGTACTGTCCGCTCATGCGGTTACCACCATTCATTACCTGGTTCGAAAAGAGGCGGGAACTGCCAAGGCCAGGCAGACGATCCTCGCGATCATGAATGTCTTCGCCGTGGCGGCCGTCGACGATGCGGTGATTCGCGAGGCTCTGCAATCGTCCGCTCGCGACTTTGAGGACGCCGTCACCGCCGCCGCGGCGCTGCTGGCCGGCTGCGATTATATCGTCACGCGAGGCCCAAAGGGATTCCGCGGATCTCCGGTCCGATCCCTCACCCCGGAAGCGGTAGTACCGATTTTGGGCAAGCGATAAGTTCCCCCTGGCCGCAAGCGGCGGACGCTCCCTTCACTGCTTCCGCCATGCCTCGATATCCTCCCGCATCTTCCCCGCCCGCGGCCAATCCGGGTGATACTTCAAAAAGTTCTCCAGATCGGCGGCGGCGGCGCGGCGGTCGTTGCGGCGCAGGTGGATCTCCGCCATCACCAGTTGCGGGTTCGAAAAATGCGCCGGGTCCAGACTCACGGTCCGCGTCAGGTACTTCAGCGCCAGTTCGTAATTGCCCACCTCGAAATACGTCAGCCCCAATTGCGAATTGGCCAGCGGATCGTTGGGCCGCGTCAGCACGGCGCGCAGATTATCGTCCAGCGCTTCTTCCAGTTCATGCAGGTTGATCAGCACTCCGCCCAGGTTCACCAGCGGCTCGTACGCGCCCGGATCCGCCAGGAGCGCGTGCCGAAAACACTCCGCCGCGCGGCGGTAGCGGTGCGTCTGATAGGCAATCGTGCCCAACTCGTTCCAAGCGTCTGCGAACCCCGGCGCCAGTTCCACGGCGCGTTCCAGGCTCCGGGTCGCCCCTTCCCCGTCGTGCCGGTTCAAGGCCTTGCGGGCGTCGGCGTAGTCCCGCATCGCTTTCTCCGGTATCGCCAGTTGAGTGGCCGTCACAGCCTGGCGCCGGGTTGCCTCGCCAAACACGAAATCGCTGTCGGCGAAGTTCAGGTCGACCCATACCCGCCGTTTGGCATTCGCCATCGACGGCCCCACTTCAATCGTTCGCCGCGCTTCCCCCCGCCCGGCCATCATCACCGCTACCGTGTAGCTGCCGGCTTCGATCTTCTTGAATCGGAATCGGCCATCCACGTCCGCCTCCACCGACGCCGCGAACGGCTGCGATGTCCCGAAAAGCGTCACTTGCGCCATCCCCTGTGGCGAAATTCGGCCGGCAACCTCGTATTGCACCGCCTCTGCGCCATGGCAGTGTGGAATTGTGCAACAGGCAACTACCCATATTAGTATGTTTTTTAACAATTAAAAATCCTTAATAGGTAACGATCCATGCTATAAATTAGCCAGCAGTTGGCACTGGACCGAACCTATGGAGAACTGGGAGGTTGCCAATGCAACACCATACGTCTCGTAAGACTTTGGCTCTAGGTTTTGCCTGCCTTCTATTATGCGCCGCCCCGCTCTACGCGGATACCGCCGCGGGGATGGCCGCATTTCGCAACAAGGACTACCAGAAGGCGTTCCAGGAATGGAAGGCTGCCGCAGCCGCCGGCTCCCCCGAAGCGCAGTTCGACCTCGGTGTCCTCTATGCCCAGGGAAAAGGAACTAGCCGGGATTTGACCGAAGCCGCATTCTGGTATCGCCGCGCCGCCGGCCAGGGAAACGCGGCCGCGGCGTTTGCTCTCGGCCAAATGTACGCCCGCGGCTGGGGCGCGCCCAGCGACGAAGTCGAGGCCATGCGCTGGTTCCAGATGGCTGCCGGCGGACCGGACACCGACCCCTTGCCCTCCAGTTGGGTAGCGATTGAAGGATATGGCGTACACCAGGACTATGCCCAAGCCGCTTACTGGTATCACATGGCAGCGATGAAAGGTCACGCCGAAGCGCAGTATGCGCTGGCGTGGCTCTATGCCTCCGGCAAGGGCGTGGAGCGCGATCCGGAACAGGCTCGCCACTGGATCCGTGCGTCCGCCAGCCGCGGCTATGCCCCTGCCCAGGCCCGCCTGGGCCTTCGCTATGCCACTGGCGATGGCGTAACCCAAGACCATGAGAAGGCCTACTTCTGGCTGACCCTGGCTTATAACCGCGGCGAGAAGCGCTTCGAAAAGCAGCGCGCCGCCGAAGCCGCCAAACTGAACCCAGCCGATGCCAAACAGCTCGAAGTAGCCGCCCAGACCTGGCAGCCGCGCAGGCTCTCGGCGCGTAACTAACCTGTAACGCCCAACTCGATGTAGGATCGGCGGCGGAGTTACTTCCGTCAACTTGACAGTGCTCAATCGCCGAGTAACTATGTAGTGAATGTTGGGAGTACTAAAGAGTTCGGGACGGCTGGCAGCCGTCGCTGTTCTCTGCGCGATGGCATGGGCCCAGCCGGACCGCCTGACACGCCCGATCTCGGTGCAAGACTCGGTCGTGCTCGAAGGGCACGTGAACCCTTTGGCGCGGGTGGAGTTCGATCTCGGGCCGGTGGAACCGGCTCTGCCGATGCGATCTCTGGTCCTGATGCTGAAACCGTCCGCCGACCGGCAGGCTGAACTGGATCGGTTACTGACCGGCCAGCAGGACCCGCACTCTCCACTCTTTCACCACTGGCTCGAGCCGGAAGAGTTCGCGGCGCGTTTTGCGTTCAGCGCCGGCGATATCGCCAAGATTCGTAACTGGCTCGAACGGCAGGGATTCTCGATCGACTATGTGCCGCGCAGCCGCAACTGGGTGACCTTCAGCGGAACCGCCACCCAGGTGGAACGCGCTTTTCACACTTCGATCCATCGTTATGCGGCCGGTCCGGAGACTCACTTTGCGAATACCGGCAACCCGTCGGTTCCCTCGGATCTCGCGCCTCTGACTTTGGGAATTCTCGGCCTCGACGACTTCGCGCCGAAACCGCTGGCCAAGCCGCGCAGCCTCGGTGTAAGTGCGGACTATACCACTAATGGCGCTCACTATCTTTACCCTGGCGATTTCGCCACCATCTACGACCTGCTGCCGCTCTACCAGCAGGGCGATAACGGGGCGGGGCAGAAGATCGGCATCGTAGGACGCTGCCAGATCTCCACGTCGGATATCGCCACGTTTCGCGGCGTGGCGGGCCTGCCTTCGAGCCCCATTGGAAACTATCTCCAGACCGTTCTGCCCACGGGCGCGGTGAACCCGGGACCGACCGGAGCTTTTGGCCCAGGCGATTGCGGCGAAGCTTACCTGGATACCGAATGGGCCGGAGCTGTAGCGCCGGATGCGACGGTGGTGTACGTCTACGCAACCAACGTGTTGCTCGCCGTTCAGTGGATCATCGACAACCGGCTAACGCCCGTCATGAGTATGAGCTTCGGCGCCTGCGAGGCGCAGGCAACCCCCAACGGCATCGTGGCCTCCAGCTACCTTGCTATCTCGCAACAGGCCAACGCCGAAGGCATTACCTGGATGGTGCCGACAGGCGACTCCGGCCCCGCCGATTGTGACTTATCCTTCGCCAGCCCCGCGGCAACGATGGGCGACTCGGTCAATGTTTACGCGAGTCTGCCGGGAGCGACCGCGGTCGGCGGGACCCAGTTCAACGAAGGAGCCAATTCGGCTGCGTACTGGAATTCGACCGATGGAACCGGGGGTACATCGGCCCGGCAATACGTGCCCGAAGCCGGGTGGAACGAATCCGACTCGACCGGCCTGGCCGCGTCCGGAGGCGGATTGAGCCAGTTATTCCCCCAGCCATCCTGGCAAACCGGCTCCGGAGTCCCGTCACAGAACTTTCGCGCCGTGCCGGACATTTCTCTTTCGGCCGCCTTTCACGACGGTTACATCACTTATTATGGCGGCGAATACTATGTCAACGAGGGAACCTCCGCCGGCGCGCCGGCGTTCGCCGGAACCTTAGCCGTCTTGAACCAGTATTGGACCGCCAAAGGACTCACCGCTTTCGGCCAGGGAAACATCAACCCCAACCTGTATCGCATGGCGCAGAGCGCGCCCTCGGCGTTTCACGACATCGTCTCGGGGAATAACATCGTCCCGTGCTTGACGGGAACGCCCGAGTGCACCACCGGCTCGTTCGGCTACAGCGCCGGCGTGGGATACGACTTGGTGACCGGCTTGGGATCGGTGGATGCCAATAGCCTGGTGGAGCTGTGGAACGCCAATTTGGTCAATTCCACGATTACGGTTAGCGCCGAGCCCGCCACATTCGCCGTCGGCGCCAGCACCGAGCTCACGGTCACCGTGAAAGCGGCGGCGAGTTCGGCCACGCCGACCGGCACGGTGACCTTCGGCGTGGGATCGTCCGCGGTGGGTTCGGCCAGGCTGAGCGGCTCGAGTGGAACCGCTACGGCCAGCTTGTCTCTGTCCTCGGCTCAACTGGCATCGGCCGCCGGCGCTTATACGCTTACGACATCTTACAGCGGCGACGCGAATTTCAATGGCAGTTCCGCGACCGTAGTGCTGACTACCACTTTGGTGAATTCCACCACTACGATCAGCGCCAACCCCGCGGTTTTCGCGGTTGGATCGAGTGCCGTTCTTACGGCCACCGTGAGCGGCGCCGGCGGTTCGGGCACTCCCACCGGAGCGGTGACCTTTAACCTGGGATCTCTCTCGTTGGGTTCGGGCGCTCTGAGCGGGTCGAATGGAACCGCCACGGCCAGCCTGTCTGTATCCTCGACTCAACTAGGATCGACCGCCGGCGCTTATAACATCACGGCGACTTACGGCGGCGATGCAACCTTCAACGGCAGCTCCGCTTCTGTATCGGTCACTACGATCGTCCCCACTCTCGTGCCGGCCATCGGCTCGGTCGAGAACGCCGCCAGCTACGCATCCGGAACGGTTTCTCCCGGCGAGATCGTGACCCTGTTCGGCTCAGACTTAGGGCCGAGCCAGCTGACTATGCTTACACTGACCAGCGCTGGCCTCGTCAGTACCCAATTGGCCGGCACCGTGGTGTCGTTTAGCGACATCGCGGCGCCGCTTTTGTACACATCGGCCGGGCAGGTGGCGGCGATTGTGCCCTATGAAGTGACCGGCGCCACCGCCAATGTCACGGTAGCCTATCAACGCCAAACCTCGGCGCCGTTTCCCGTGACCGTGGCGTCGTCGGTGCCGGCGATTTTCACCGCCAACGCCAGCGGCACCGGGCAAGCAGTGGCTCTGAATCAGGACTACACCGTGAACTCGCCGTCGAACCCCGCCGTCTCCGGCCAAGTTGTCATCTTATACGCCAGCGGGGAAGGACAGACCACTCCCGGTGGCGTGGATGGCCAGCCGGCGATTGCACCTTATCCTTCTCCGCTGCTGGCGGTCTCTGTCACCATTGGAAATGTGCCGGCCGAGGTGAAGTACGCCGGCGGCGCACCGGGGTTGGTGGCCGGCGTGATGCAGGTGAATGTCGTGGTGCCGCTCTTTTTGAGTCCGACGACCGTGTCGTCGGCGCAAGAGATGCCGGTGATACTTACCGTAGGAAATGCGGCCAGCCCCTCCGGCGTTACGCTCGCGGTGTCGGGGGCGACAGCGCTTGCGCCATCTGGCCGCTGACAGCGCAGAGTGGTAACCCAGTCCCGCTTTGCCCATTACCCCATTTTTCCACGTGCGCGCGCTACCTTTCGGCGGAACGGACGATTAGTTTTTGTCGCGCGCACCTTAGCCTAACTTTCGCACTTCGAGGGTTTTGCCAGAGCTAACCCTTTCAAAATCAGTGAGCGCAACCCAAAGGTCTTCACTACAGAGAGACAGGATGGGCGACCTATTTTGACGGGATTGGGGAGGCCTTGATCCGCGGCGGTGGTTGGGAGGGGAGTGTGATCCGGATCTGGTTCAGTAGTGCCTGCACGTCTTCCTCCGGTTCCGTGTGACACGGCATCACCAGCCAGCGGCCATCCACCATGGGAATCCAGACCTCCACCATCTGGATGGTCGCCAGTTTTTCGAAAACTGCCGAAGGCGTCAACCCCGGCGCGTGCACCATCAGCCGGTTCTTCAAAGTAACTTGCAGACAGTAAGCCAGGAACGCAATCAGAATGTGTGCGTCGGCCCGATGTTCCAGTTGATGACGGATGGGCCGAATGCTCGGTTCGCTTTTCAGCGAGCGAAACACACTCTCAATCTGCGTCAATTGCACATAGCGCGTCCACAGCACCGCTGGATCTTCGCCGGTGAGGTTACTGCGTAGCAGATAATGGCCGTCGCGTTGTTCGGCGGCTTTCAACTTGGCCTTTTCCACTTCAAACGAGAACGTCTCGCGACTGACTGCCTGGTCGGCGGACGGCGTCTGAATCTTAACGAACCCGAAAGCCCGGCCGGCTTCTTTCTTGGCGGCGCCGATGCGCAGCAGCAGTGGATCGCGCTTCGGCAGGCTCTTGCGCATAGCCCGCAGTTTCCGCAGCAACCGGGTCGGTCGCTTGCGCCACATGGCGTTCTCTTTCGCCTGCCGCCCTCCGCTCTTGGCCAGCACGTAGAGTTCGCCCTCGTGCTCGTACAGCTTCACCTCCACCGAGTCGCGCCCCTTTTGCCACGGTAGATCCAGCCACTTCTTTTCATGCTGGTTGATCCGACTTTTGGGTGTGCCCACCAAATAGAACGTCTGTCGCTGCGGATCGCGCATGTCTTTCAGAATCGCTTCGGTGGGAACGCCACGATCCATCACCCAGACGCGCTTCGCTTTGCCGTAGGTGTCCTCAATCTTTTGAGAATGCCTGGCAGCGTAGTGCGATCCGACGTGTGCCCTTCATCACCTCATAGGCCAACGGCAGCCCATCTGTGGTCACCACCAACGCGATCACCAATTGCACACAGTCCGGTCTCTTATCACGGCTGTACCCGCGCTTGGCCTTCGGGTTCTGCTCCATCTCTCCCTCGAAGTACGAGCTGGTCAGATCGTAGAGCAGTACTTCGAAATCGGAGTGGAACAGCTCGGCCCACTTTTGTTTCAACCAGACAAACAACTCCTGTTTGTGTGGCAGCACTCGGTCCAGACAGCGACACAGCCGGTCCTTGGCGGCCACTGCGAAGTCCGTCTCCAGCAGTTCGTCCATCGCGCTGTCCACGAACCACTGCCGGTGCAGGCGGAATTCACTGCCAGGATCGAGCAGACAGTTCACTACCTCCAACTGCAAGACCTTCTCCCAACTCACCGCCTCGCGCGCTTCCGGCAGGCGCTGCGCCAAAACTCATCCAACCCGAGTTGCTGCCATAACTCGCACCCCAGCCAGCAAGCACCGAAGCTCCGCGGCCGCCGCAGTTCCAGGCCGCTGAGTTTTACCTGTATGCTATCCAGTGCGTCGGCGTGCCCTATCTGCGCAGCAGTCTGACGGCGATCGCTCTGTTTCTCATCGCCCGCCTGCTCCGCGGGCAAACCTTGCAGAGCGCCGCCGCATTCCGCGCCGCCCCCGATGCCCTACCAACGCGGCCAGTTCTGGGTTCGCCGCTTCCGCGCGCAGGCCGAAGCGCTGTGCGCTACCCTCGCCGCGTTGACCCAATCCGCTCCCGCGCCTGACTCCTTCGACGGCATCATCCGCGTGCGCCGCTACTTGTGCCAGGCCTGGAACCCGCATCGCACCGGGGCCGCTCTGCTGCGTGAGTCGGCCGTGGCCAACGAACAGAACCAGGCCGGACTGTCGGCTTCCACGCTCTATCGTTTCCTGCGCGCTTGCGGCCTAACCGAACGCCAATTGTTGCTCGAGAAAGCTACCGCCCATAAAAAGTACGAAACGCAGTTTGCCAATCAGATCTGGCAGTCCGACATGTTGTTCGGCCCCTGGGTCGGAAGGCCCGGCGGTGGCAAGCAGCAGGTCTTCCTCCAGGCCGCGCTCGACGATGCCAGCCGCCTCATCCCGCACGCTCAGTTCTACCTCAACCAGAGACTGGATGCCTTTCTGGACTGTCTGCGCTAGGCCATCGCTGCCGGCGGCATCCCCACCCGCCTCTACATGGACAACGCCAAGATCTACCGCTCGCCGCAGTTGGCCCGCATCGCCGCCTCCATCGGCACTCTCATCGTCCACACCCCTCCCTATCAGCCCGAAGGCCGCGGCAAGATCGAACGTTTCTTCCGCTCCGTGCGCGAACAGTTTCTGGCCTCGCTCGATCCCAAGACCCTGCTCTCCATCGAGCAACTCAACGAGCGTCTGTGGCACGGGCTCGACACCGTCTATGGTGTCAAGGCAGGCGCCCGCGAGCGGCGCCACCCGCTCCGCCAAAGCGAATGCGCCAGGGCAGCCAAACCGATTCCCAAATCTTACCCATCGACATCTTCGACTGGCCTTCGCGCCGCTCCTCAAACCGGATGGGACTTTCCCGGACGCGGCAACCCTGCCGCACCAGCATGTATTTCAGCTCCACGAGAAAGGCGTAGCCGTCGGACACGATGGCATCCAGCGGGACGGCCGCCAGAGCGGCCGCCCGCATACACGTGAAGCCCGAAGTCACGTCCCGGATGGGCAGACCGAGCACGGCGCGAACATAAAAGTTCGCCGCGCGGCTCAACAGGCGGCGTCCCAACGCCCAGTTGCCGACCGAGCCGCTCGCCACATAGCGCGATCCCAGCACCACGTCGTTCGTCCCGGCAAGCTCCAGAAGTCTCGCGATCACCACCGGATCGTGCGAAAAGTCCGCATCCATGGTGATGATGGCCTGGCACCACTCCTTCGCCAGCAATTGACGAAATCCGTCGCGATACGAGCGGCCGAAGCTTGGGTCGCCACTGCGCGCCAACAGTTCCAGCTTGGGATGGCACGCCTGGAGACCGCGCACGATCTCCGCGGTGCCGTCCGCGGATTGGTCGTCGACGACCAGCAGATGAATTTCGGGATAAAGCCCGAATACGGTCTCGACAAGCTTCGGAATGTTGTCGGCTTCGTTGAAGGTGGGCACCACCACCACCGCGTTTCGCGTGTCGATTTCCATGGAGTCGGTAGGATGGGTCTCCAGGCCCGTCCCCGCTAGACTACCCTCGCCGCCCGGCCCGAAACCAAAAGCGTCGTGCCCGCCTCCAGGTATTCCGCGCGCAGATAGGCCATCGCGATCACATGGCCCGCTCGCGGAGAATAGACGGACGAGGTCACTTCGCCGCCCTCTTTCTCTCCGGCGATCACTTTACCGCCGGGCGGAACCTCCGCCTCGCCCTCGATTTCAAGGCGCACCAGCCGGCGGTTCACGCGGCCCTGGGCGCGAATCCTCTCCACGATTTCCTGACCGATGTAACAGCCCTTCTGGAAAGATACCGCGTGCATCTGCTGGCTTTCCTGGGGCAGCGTGGTATCGCGGATATCTTCGCCGTAGCGCGGCTTTCCGTTTTCGATGCGCACGCGGCGGGCATCTTCGGCGCTGGCCTCGACGGCGCCGGCAGCCTCCAGGCGGCGGATCCACTCCGCGGCGGCCGCGCGGTTCCCGTACACCCGGAAACCAGGCTGGCCGGTGAGGCTGAACGGCGCCACGGTCCCCTCCGCCACGGCTGATCGCATCGGCTCCGCGCCGGGCCCCTCGATACCCAAGGCAACCGTCGATGCCGTGACGTCTTCTAGCTCCACCTGGTCGGCCACCTTGTATCGCAAAATGTGCGCGATCACCTTTTCCCGCAGGTCCGGTTCGGTGTCGATCAGGAAATGATCGTCCAGACACAACAGCTCGAAATCCGCCTGAATGCGCCCTTGCGGGCTGAGCAGAAAAGCGTAGCAAGCCGAACCCGGCACGAGCTTCTTAATCTCGTTGCTCGAAATGTTGTGCAACAGCCGCGCCCGGTCCCGGCCGCGGACCGTGACGCGCCCGCGCTCGGTTAGATCGATCCATGCAGCCCCGCTCGCCAGCGCTTCGTAACCCGGAGTCATTCCTCCATCTTACCGGGCCGCGGCCGTTTGCCGAGCCGCGCCCGCGGGAAGCGGTCTTTGCCGCCGCTCGCCGCCCTAGAATATGTGCCGCAGGTAGGCCGCAATGGCGATCGCGACGAAACCCGAAACGGCGCCGCCCGCCAGCACCCGCGCGCGGCGCGGATGGTGAGGACGACAGCCCGCCAGCGCCGCCGCGAAGATGTGCGCCACCAGGACCAGCTTGATGCCGAGCACGATTTTGTAGCGCGTGGAGTGGCCTGAATTGCTGAGAATATTGTAGACGCCCGAGAGCAGCAGCCCGGCCATGGCCGCCAGCGCAATCCGGCGAAAACCGGCCGCCGCGCGCTCCGCCAGCGCCGCTTTGGCCTCCGCGTCCAACTTGCCGGCAGCCGGCGCCAACACCGCGCTCGCGTACGACATGCCGCCAATCAGAGCCGCCACCGAAGAAAGATGAAGCCACCGCATGAACACGCCAAGCGCTTCGATCATCAAGCAAAGTATACACAGTAGGCGCGCCGAATGTGTGGGAACCTGTGTGGGAACCTGGCGCCGTCTCGATACAATCGAGCTATGATCCACGAGATTCTGCCGGTCGGCCCGCTCCAATGCAACTGCTCCATCTTTGGAGACGAGCAAACCCGCGAAGCCATGGTGGTCGATCCGGGCGACGAGATCGGCAGCATTCTCGAGATTCTGGCGCGGCACGGGCTCAAGCTGAAGGCCATCGTCATCACCCACGCGCACATCGACCATATCGGAGGCGCGCACAAACTCCAACAGGCTACCGGCGCGCCGGTGTTGATGAATGCCAACGATAGCGCGCTGGCGGACATGCTGGACGTACAAGCATCCTGGCTGGGCGTACCTGCGCCGGAGCGCGTCTCCATCGATACGGAAGCCCGCGACGGCGACTCGCTGACGGTCGGCGCGACTCAATTCCACCTGCTTCATACCCCGGGCCATACCCCTGGCAGCATCAGCCTCTGGATTCCCTCGGAAGCCAAGCTGGTGGCGGGCGACACCTTGTTTCGCGACAGCATCGGCCGCACCGACCTGCCCGGCGGCGACGGCCGGCAGATCCTTCGCTCGATCCGCGACAAACTGCTCCCCCTGCCCGACCAGACCGTGGTGATCCCCGGTCACGGCGCCAATACAACCATCGGCCGGGAAAAGCAGTCCAACTGGTTTCTGCAGGGGCTGAAGTAGCCGCGGTGTAGTTGAAATCGCAGCCCGCGGGTCTTTGAAGCGGGGATCAGAGCGCCATCGGGCACCGGTTCGCACACTCGGGCTTCCACGCACTGGCGGTACGTCAACGGTGGCTGGTGGCGATTTGGTTGTGCTTCGTGGCCCGCGGGGTTTTCTATTCGGCCGCCATGCCGCTATGGGAGGGGTTCGACGAGTGGGGGCATTTCGCCGTGCTCGAGCGGACCGCCCTGCGCGGGGAAACCCTGGTTTCACGCTACAGCCCGGTCTCGCGAAGAATCGAGGCTTCGCTGAAACTCGCGCCGGTGCCGTGGGCCCTTCGCTATCTGCCGCCGCCCACGGTGACGGAGGACACCTACTGGCGCCTCTCTCGCGAAGAAAGGAGCAGCCGGCAGGGCGACGTTGGCACTCTGCCTCCAGCCTGGGCAACCGAAGATGGCAGCGGCGGCTTCACCGCCTATGAAGCTCTCCAGCCGCCTCTCTACTACTGGATCGCGGCACCGCTCGCGCGCTGGAGCCGCAACCTGGATCTGGGATCGCAGGTGCTTCTGCTCCGCTGGTTCAGCCTGGCCATCGCATCGCTGGCGATCCCGCTGGCTTTTCTGGTCGGGCGCTCGGTGTTTCGAAGCGATTCTCTCGCCCTGGGCTGCGCCGCGGTGGTGGCGGCCATGCCGGAGTTCGCCATTGACGTAGGCCGAGTCGGCAACGAGTGCCTGGGTATAGTCTTGTTCACTTTGCTGACCCGGCTGATGGCCGAGGCTGTCCGCGGCGGCATCAACTATGTCCGGGCGCTCGCCATCGGCCTCGCGCTGGGGCTCGGCCTGCTGACAAAGGCCTACTTCCTTACCGCCATACCGCCCGTGATTCTGCTGTTCGCCTATGAGGTCTGGCGCGCCAGAGGCGCCCGCCTCCACGCATTGTCGGCGGCGCTCGCGACGGGCGCCGTGGCCCTGCCGATGGCCGCATGGTGGTATGTCCGGAACCTCCTGACTACTGGGACGCTTTCCGGTCTTAGTGAAGCCGTCATGCTCAACGGGAAGCTGAGCGACATCAGTCTGGTGCGGCGAGCCGGCGAAATTCCCTGGACCACCGCCGTAGACGGGGTCCTGCTCTCTCACATATGGTTCGGAGGGTGGAGCGGGCTTACCATCCGCAGTTGGATGTACCACGCCTTTTACCTTGCGATCGCCGTGGCGGGCATCGGTTTACTGCGGCTTTGGCGCCAGCCGGCGATGCTGGCTCTGGCGGGGGTGTATGCCGCTTTCTGGATGGGCGAGCTCTATGACATTTTGCTGCTCTTTCTCAGCAAAGGCGTGGCCACCTCCATGGGCTGGTATCTTTACGCGGTGGTGGCCGCGGAGGTAGCGCTCACGATTGGCGGGCTGATTGCCGTCCTGCCGCTGCGATGGAAGAATCGCGCTCCACTCATCGGCGTGTTGCCGTTCGTTCTTCTTGATCTCTACACCGTTCACGGCGTCTCGATCCCGTACTACACGGGAGTGCTGGTTCATCGGAGCAACGGCGCCCTGGGGGCGATTCACCCCTTCCACGCCGGAGCAATCCGAATCGCGGACATCCTGCTGCGTCTGACCGCCTATAAGACAACCCTGCTGAGCGATACCTCGCTGGCCGTTCTGTGGACCGGATATCTGCTGGCCACCGTCGCGCTCGTTCCGATCTGCTTTCTCTGCGCTGCTCCCCAGCCCGGGTCTATCGACCTGCCTACCTCTGCGCCCAGTAGCGGTGGCGGGCCTGCACCACCAGGCCCTTCTCCTTGACGGAAATATGCACCGTTCGGAACTCCGAAATGCGAACCGGCTGGTCGGAAACGTAACCAAGGTTGTACTGGCTGCGCAGTTCGGCTTCCAGGTCGTCGAAGATCCGGTCGATGGTGCGTTTTTTCGAAACTTCGAAGAAGCCGCCGCCTGTTTCACTCGAAATTTTCTCGAGCACGCCCCGGCCGTCGGGACCGCCGAAGGGCCCGTAAGCGCCGGGGTCCGAGTAGAGGATGGAAAACACCAGCGTATCGGAGCGCTGGGCCGCGGTGATGGCCTGGTCAGCCGTGCCGTAGCTGCCGAAGTCGACTCCATCGGTTAGCAGGATCAGGGCCTTGCGGCCCTGGCGGCCCTTCATGATCTCGTTCGAGGCCTTGGCCACGGCATCGTAAAGCATGGTGCCGCCGCCGTTCTGGAGGCGCAACTCGGCCTCGGTCTCGGTATCCACGTACGAGAGCGAATCGTTCAACTGGCGGCGATTGGAAGTGAGCGGCTGGCGGAGTTGCACGGCGCTATCGAACTGCATGATGAAGACCTGGTCTTTGTTCTCGCGCAGCACCTGGTCGAGAAAACGGAAGCTGGCGCCGCGCTCGGCGTCGAGCACGCGGCGCTGGCTGGCGCTGGTGTCCACCATCAGGCCGATGGTCAGGGGCAAATCGGTTTCGCGCGCGAAGTAGCGGATGGTTTGCGGGCGGCCGTCTTCGACGATGGAAAAATCGTCCCGGTCCAGGGTGCTGACGATGGCGCCCTTCTTGTCCCGCACCGTGGCCAGCACGTCGACCACCTTGACTTCAGTCGAAAAAACCGGCTCCTGTTGCGCAGGTGCGCGCCGGGCAAGGCATGCCGCCGCGCCGGACAGGAGAAACGCTCGTCGGGTGAAAGAAGACCGCATCGAACCCCCAGGCCTTCTCCAATTATCCGGCAATCCGCGGGAGAAACGCAGTGCGCCGGAAATTTGCGATTCTTCCGGGTTGCATTGTGTTGCGCGAGGTTTCGAAGCAGTCGGAGAGCGTTGTTCGTTCGAGCTGTGCGGCGTGAGCGCGGAAACCAAGCCAGGGTTAAGCCATCTGAGCTAGGCCTTTGGGCTATTACCTTCCCGAAAAACGGCCTATTGCCGTCGTAGGGCGCCCAAGGTATTGTTCGCCAAGGGGGAAATGCGTGCAAACAGGCCTTCGTGTCCATCCCGTCCTGGCGCTTCTTTCAGCCGGCCTGCTGCTTGGAACCGCCGGCGCCGTCCGGGCAAACGACCTTTACGTCGGCGATTATTCGGGCGGTAACGGCTCTGTAAATTATTTCGATGCCAAAACCGGAACATTTATCCTAAAGACTACCGTTCCCGGCGGCACCATGGACTTTCCGGGCCAGATGGCGATCGGACCGAACGGAAATCTTTATGTTGCCGACGCAGCGGGCACGGTCGACGTCTTCAACGCGACCACCGGCGCGTATTTGAGCCAGTTTGGCTCCGCGCAGTTGTCGTCGCCCAGCGGTTTGGCATTTGCCCCAAATGGGGATCTTTATGTGACCAGCACCTCGGGCGGAAACGGTTACGTCGACAAATTCGACGCGGCCGGAAACTATCTTGGCCAGGTGATCAGTCCGGGGGCGCTAGGGCTGTCCTATCCCAACGCCCTGACGTTCGGGCCGGACGGCAATCTTTACATCGCCGACGAGAACAGCAACAACATATACGAATACAATCCGACGACATCCGCCTTCACCATTTTCGCCACCGACAGCAGCAACGGCAGCGCCGCCCTTGACAACCTTGTGTTCGGCCCGGACGGCAACTTGTACGTGATGTCCGAGTACAACAGCGGCGGGGTCGACGTCTTCAATGGAACCACGGGTGCTTACATCGGTGCTTTCGGAAATACCTTCACCGCCCTTGGCGCGAGCGCCTTGGGGATGGCGTTTGGCGCAGACGGGAACCTTTACGTCGCGGACAGCAATGGCGTGGATATCGTGAACGGAACGACCGGCAACGTGACGGGCGCCTTTATTCTCGTTGATGGCACAAATGTCGTCAATCCGACGTTTCTCCTGTTCCAGGTGACCAAATCGGCAACCGCGGACTGGGGCGCCCAGCTCCGGTACGCAGCCAACCTCGGCGCTGGAGAGTCGTATATCGACATCGGAAACGATGGGGCTAACGGCGATCCGTTGCTGGGGCCCGGATACGGCGTGGCTTCCGGCAACCTCTGCGTCAACGTGTATGCGTTCGATGCCACCGATGAGCAGTTAGTTTCGTGCTGCTCCTGCCTGGTAACGCCGAACGCAGTGGTGAACCTTGGGGTGAACGCAAACCTCGTTTCCAAGACCCTCACGGGTGCAACGCCGGGCTCGGTCGCGGTGAAACTGGTCGCCACCCTGGCGGGCGCCGGCGGCACTGGCGCCAGTTGCACCAGCAGCGCGGCATCCATGACCGCGGCCTCAGTCGTGAGCGGCATGGTGGCCTGGGGCACGACACTCCATCCGGCTCCAGGCTCCGCCACCACCTACGTAGCCACGGAGACCCCCTTCACGCCGTTTAGTCTCAGCAGCGCCGACGCCGCTAGTATCGCCGGCCGGTGCGCCGCCATTCTCGGCAACGGCAGCACCTACGGCATCTGCTCGTCCTGCAGAACCGGCGCGCTGGGCTCCTCGAAGAATTAGCTGCCGATATTAGGCCTTTTGGCTATTACCTTATCGAAAAAACGGTCTATTGCCGCAGTGTACGACCCAGTGTACTGTTCGTTAAAGGGTACTAAGTTCACGAGCGCGTGTGCCCATAACCCGATCATCGTGAACTCCCCTTTCAGGCCTCAGCCACGGGCAAGCCACCGTCCGGGGAGTCGCACTTCGACGATCGTTAGACATCCGGCAATGAACAACGTACGACGAATGGTTTCGGTCTTGAGCGTTCTTGCCGTGGCGCCTATGTGTGGCGGCGCTCAGTCCTTCGCCTATGTGGCGAACGCGGGCAGTAACCGAGTCTCGGCGTACGCCATCAACCCAGCCACTGGGGCGCTCATTGCCATCCCCGGTTCCCCTTTCCCCGCCGGATCAGAACCCGTCTCCGTCACCGTGGATGCGACCGGCAGATTCGTTTACGTAGCCGACCTGACCGGCACGGTATCGGCGTGCACCATCAACCCAGCCACTGGGGCGCTCATTGCCGTCCCCGGCTCCCCCTTCCCCGCCGGATCGCATTCTTACTCCGTAACCGCGGATCCGACCGGCAAATTCGCCTATGTGGCGAATTTTTTCGCCAACACGGTCTCGGCGTACACCATCAACACGGCCACCGGGGCGCTCACTCCCGTCCCCGGTTCCCCCTTCCCTGCGGGAGCGGCTCCTCGCTCCGTAATCGTGGACCCGACGGGCAAATTCGTCTATGCTGCGAATTACAATGACAACACGGTCTCGGCGTACACCATCGACCCAGCCGTTGGGGCGCTCATCGCTGTCCCCGGCTCCCCGTTCCCCGCCGGATCGGGCTCTGTCTCCGTAATCGTGGACCCGACGACCACATTCGCCTATGTGGCGAATCACAATGACAACACGGTCTCGGCGTACACCATCAACCGCGCCACCGGGGCGCTCACTCCCGTCCCCGGCTCTCCCTTCCTCGCGGGAAACGCTCCTGCCGCGGTAACCGTGGACCTGACGGGGACGTTCGCCTATGCCGTGAATCACGATGACAACACGGTCTCGGCGTACACCATCAACCGCGCCACCGGGGCGCTCACTGCCGTCGGCGCCCCCTTCCCCGCGGGATTGGGTCCTGTCTCCGTAACCGTGGACCAGACGGGCACATTCGCTTATGTGGCGAATTACGATGGCGACACGATTTCGGCGTACACCATCAACCGCGCCACCGGGGCGCTTACCGCCGTCGGCGCCCCCTTCCCCGCGGGATCGGGTCCTTACTCCGTTGTGACCACAATTGCGAAGGTAACGGCGAATCAGGTAAGGTACGCGGCCAACCTTGCCGCCGGTGAGTCGTATATCGACATCGGAAACTCGGGGGCCGCGAGCGCCAGCTTGCCGGGCGCCATGCTCAGCTCTGCAGGCAATATCTGCGTGAGTGTTTATGCGATCGATCCGTCCGGGAATCTGGACTCGTGTTGCTCCTGCCTCGTCACGCCGGACCAGGTGGTTCACCTCGGGGCCAACGCGGACCTCGTTTCGAATACCGCGACGCCCGCCAAGCCTGCCTCGATCACAATCAAACTGATCGCCAGCTTGCCGGTGGGCGGCGCTACTGCCACCTCTTGCGCTTTCCAGGCGGCATCGCTCACGGCGGCCCAACTCACCCCCGGCATGGTCGCCTGGGGTACGACACTCCATCCGGCTCCGCGCTCATCGACCACCTACGTGACCACGGAGACGCCCTTCTCGCCTGCGACCGTGAGCGCGGCAGACCTGGCCAGCCTGACCGGCAGGTGCGCCGCCATCGTGGGCAATAATAGCGGTTTCGGCATCTGCGCCAGTTGCCAAGCCGGGGCAATGGGGGCCTCGAAGATGTAGCTGTGAGGTGCCCGGCTAACCGTCAGCGCAGAATCAATGACTTGCGAACGGCCACGTGACGTCTGTTATCCTGATTTTCGGGCCGTTTGCATGCAAATCTTAAGGGACCGTTTATTGACCGCCGGCCCAAGGCCGTACGGCAATTCCGCCTGTCCGCGCGCGGCGATGGCTCCCGGTATTGGTTCCGGCGCGCCGCATTGGCGCGAAGCCGGCCGCGCCCGGTTCACTTTCCTACCATGAATATACTGATCGCCGAGCCCATCGCCGCAGCCGCCGTGGAGCTATTTCGCGCACAGGCGGGTTGGAACGTCGTCGTTTCGAACCCTAAGGAATTCGGGCAGCACCTGGCGGAAGCCGAAGCGCTGCTGGTGCGCAGCGCCGTGCAGGTCAATGCCGCGGTGCTCGAAAAGGCGCCGAAGCTGCGCGTGATCGGCCGCGCCGGCGTGGGCGTCGACAACGTCGATCTGGATGCCGCCACCGCGGCCGGCGTGCTGGTAATGAACACGCCCGGCGGCAACGCCATTTCGGTGGCCGAGCACACCCTGGCGCTGATGCTGGCCATGGCGCGCCACATTCCCCAGGCCAACGCCTCCACCCGCGCCGGCAAATGGGAAAAGAAAAAGTTCATGGGCAATGAACTGCGCGGCAAGACGCTGGGCGTGGTGGGGCTCGGCAGCATTGGCCGCGAAGTGGTGAAGCGGGCGCGCGCTTTTGAAATGCGGGTGGTGGCGCACGACCCGTATGTGACGTCGAAGATCGCCGGCGACCTGGGAGCGGAGCTGGTGGACTTGGCCGCGCTCTATGCGGCCAGCGACTACATCAGCCTGCACGTCGCCGCCACCGCGGAAACCACGGGCATGCTCTCGCGTGAGGCCTTCGCCCGGATGAAGACCGGAGTGCGGATCGTGAACTGCGCGCGCGGCGAATTGCTGGACGAGGCCGCCTTGGCCGAGGCCGTCGCTTCCGGCAAGGTGGCGGACGCCGCGCTGGACGTGTTCGCCCAAGAGCCGGTGCGCGCCGAATACCCGTTGTTCGCCTCCGATGCCGTGCTGGCGACACCGCACATCGGCGGATCGACCGAAGAGGCGCAGGAGATCGTCGGCGTGCGCATCGCCGAGCAGGTGGTGGAGTACCTTTCGAGCGGGGTGGCGATCAACGCCGTGAATATGCCGGCGCTTTCTCCCGAGCAGTACCGCGCCATCAGCGCTTACATCGTGCTGGCCGAGCGGCTGGGCAATTTCGCGGCGCACATCGCCAGCGGCAACCCGCGCACCGTCCGCCTGACTTACTTTGGCCGCATCGGCGACGGCAACACCAACCTGCTGCGGAATGCCGGGCTGGCCGGCGTGCTGGCGCGATCCACATCGAAGCGCGTCAACCTGGTGAACGCCATGCCGATCGCCGAGCAACGCGGCTGGAACGTCGAGGAAGGCCGCCAGAACCGCACCGGCCACACCGACACCATCCGGCTCGATTTGATCACCGATGCGGGCACCACCTCGGTGGAAGGCGCCGTGGTGCTGGAAAAGCCGCGTCTTCTGCAGGTGGAGGGGATCTACTGCGAGGCGGCGCTTTCGGGCTTCCTGATCTTCATGAAGAACCACGACGTGCCTGGCGTCATAGGCCATGTCGGCACAGTGCTTGGCAAGAACCAGATCAATATCGCCAATTTCTCGCTCGGCCGCCGCGACCGGCCCACCGCTCCCGGCCGGCCGCTCGATGCCGTGGCCCTGGTCTCGACCGACGGCCTGGTGCCCGAGTCCGTGCTGGCGCAACTGCGCGACCACCCGGCGGTCAGGTTCGCGCGCGCGGTGGAATTCGAATAAGTAGTCGAGCTCGGGTAACGATATGAAGCCATCGATAACTCCTAAGAATCCCTGCTTTTCCTCCGGACCGTGCGCCAAAAGGCCCGGCTGGTCTCTGGACGCCTTGAAGGACGCCGCGGTCGGGCGGTCGCACCGGGGCAGGATCGGCAAGAACAAGCTGGCGGAAGTCATCGAGCGGAGTAAGAAGCTGCTTGGCGTGCCGGAGGGTTACCTGCTCGGGATTGTGCCCGCTTCCGACACCGGGGCGGTCGAGATGGCCCTGTGGTCGTTGCTCGGTGAGCGCGGCGTCGACGTGTTTTCCTGGGAGAGTTTCGGCGCCGGATGGGCGGCCGATTGCAAGAATCAACTCAAACTGAAAGACCTGCGCCTCTTCCAGGCCGGCTATGGCAAGCTGCCCGATCTGAGCCAGGCGGATTGGACGCGCGACGTGGTGTTCCCCTGGAATGGGACCACATCGGGCGTGCGCGTTCCCAACGGGGATTGGATCGCGGCCGATCGCGAGGGCTTATCGATTTGCGACGCCACTTCGGCGGTCTACGCCATGGACGTGCCTTGGCACAAGCTGGACGTGGTGACCTGGTCCTGGCAGAAAGTGCTGGGAGGCGAGGGCGCGCACGGCATGATCGCACTCAGCCCGCGCGCGGTAAAACGGCTGGAAGGATACGCGCCCGATCGCGGGCTGCCCAAAATCTTCCAGATGAGCAAGGGCGGCAAAGTGACGGCGGGTATCTTCGCGGGGGAGACCATTAACACCCCCTCGATGCTGTGCGTGGAAGACGCCCTCGACGGGCTGAAGTGGGCGGAGTCGATTGGCGGGCTGCCGGCGCTCCTGGCGCGCTCCAAAGGCAACCTGAAGGCGATCGAAGATTGGGTCGCGCGGTCTTCGTGGGCCGGGTTTCTGGCCGAGGAAAAAGCCATCCGATCGAGCACCTCGATCTGCCTGAAGATCGTCGATCCCGCCTATCTGGCGCTGCCTGGCGAGGAGCAGGCCAAGAGCGCCAAAGCCATTGTGTCTCTGCTTGAAAAAGAGGGGGCGGCTTACGACATCGGCGCGTACCGCGACGCGCCGCCCGGCCTGCGGGTATGGGGCGGCGCAACGGTCGAGACCGCCGACATGGAAGCCCTACTGCCATGGCTCGATTGGGCGTACGCGGAAATCAAAACGAAATTCTAGCCCGCTTTTCTCACACAGGTTCGTCGCGAGGCGCGCCAGAAGGCCGTGGATACGAGGCGCGCGACATTCAGCGCGCGGAGGCATACTTGGACAGTATGTTGAGCACGCTGAACGAGCGCAACGAAGTAGACGCGGCCTTATCGCGC
>JBKQVG010000057.1:0-8101 GCA_052325345.1 Bryobacteraceae bacterium | reverse complement strand
GGTAACGAGGGCATTCGGATATGTCGAGAATTGGTAAAAAGCCGATCCCGCTGCCGGGCGGCGTGAAGATTGCGATCGGCGAGCGACTGGAAGTGACCGGCCCCAAGGGCAAGCTGACGGTGCCGATTCCGCCCGGGATCAGCATCGAGCAGGCCAATGGCGGGCTCGAGGTGAAACGCGCCTCGGACGACCGCGCGGCCCTGCACGGGCTGACGCGGGCGCTGGCGGCCAACGCCGTGCTGGGCGTGTCGAGCGGGTTTACGCGGGAACTGGATATCGTCGGCATCGGCTACCGCGCCGACGTCAAGGGCAGGATCGCGACCTTTACGCTGGGCTATTCCCACCCCATCGAGCTGCTTCTGCCCGACGGCGTGGATCTGAAAATCGACAAGCAGACGCACCTGGTGCTGAGCGGGTACGACCGGCAAATGGTGGGCCAGGTGGCGGCCAATATCCGCGCCTTGCGCAAGCCGGACCCTTACAAGAACAAGGGCGTCCGCTATACCGGCGAAGCGCTGCGCAAGAAGGTGGGCAAGACCGGGGCGGGTGGCAAATGATTCGCAAAACCGAAAAAAAGGAAATTCGCAGACGCATCCATACGCGCATCCGGCGCAAACTGGCGGGCAGCGCCGAAAGGCCGCGCCTGGCGGTATTCCGCAGCGTGTCGCACATCTACGCGCAGGTCATCGACGATCGGGCGGGCAATACGCTGGTATCGGCCTCGTCGGTGGATAAAAGTGTCAAGGGCGACAAGGGCGAAAAGGGCGCGGCCGCCAAGGCTTACGGCGGCAACGTGGCGTCGGCCAAGGCCATCGGCAAGCTGGTGGCGGAGCGGGCCAAGCAAAAGGGCATCACCAAAGTGGTCTTCGACCGCGGCGGCTATCCGTATCACGGACGTATCAAGGCGCTGGCCGACGCAGCGCGCGAAGCGGGACTGGAGTTCTGATTCATGCGAGCGATTATGAAACGCATCGACCCGGGGGGCCTCGACCTGAAAGAGCAGGTGGTCGCCATCAACCGCGTCACCAAGGTGGTCAAGGGCGGTAAGAACCTGAGCTTTTCGGCGCTGGTGGTGATCGGCGATCCCAAGAACAAAGTGGTCGGCTACGGGGTGGGCAAGGCCAAGGAAGTCCCTTCGGCGATTCGCAAGGGGATCGAAGCGGCCAAGAAGAGCTTGCGCAAGATCAACGTGCTCGAAACCACCATTCCGCACCAGGTGCTGGGTTGTTTTGCCAGTTCCCAGGTGCTGCTCAAGCCGGCTCCGGAAGGAACCGGGGTGATCGCGGGCGGCGCCGTGCGCGCGGTGATTTCCGCCTGCGGCGTTCCCAACGTGCTGACCAAATCGATCGGCCGGCGCAACCCGCACAACGTGGTGAAGGCGACCATCGTGGCGCTGGAATCGTTGCGCGACCGGGCCCAGGTGGCGGAAATGCGCGGCCTCGCGGTGGAGAAACTGTAATGGCGGGCACGATCAAAATCAAGCTGGTGCGCAGCCCCATCTGCGCGCCGGAAAAGCAGAAGCGGGTGGTGCGCGGTCTGGGCCTGCGCAAACTCAACCAGGTGGTTGTGCGCCCGGACGCGCCCGAGTTTCGCGGCATGGTGTTGAAAGTGCCGCACCTGTTGGCCATCGTCGAGTAAGCGAAGGAGAGCGAGACACCTATGAACCTCAGCGATCTGAAACCTCCGGCCGGACAGAAAACCCGCCGCAAGCGCATCGGGCGCGGCATGGGTTCGGGAATGGGCAAGACCTCGACGCGCGGGTCCAAGGGTCAGCGCGCCATCTCCGGTTTCGGCCAGAAGCGCGGATTCGAAGGCGGCCAGATGCCCCTGCACCGGCGCCTGCCCAAGCGTGGCTTCACCAACATCTTCAAGAAGCGCTACGCGGTGGTCAACCTGGGACGGCTCGAAAAGCTGGAGGGCGACAGCTTCACCGTGGACCAGTTGCTGAAACTGGGTATCGTCAAGAAACTGGGCGACGGGGTGAAAATTCTGGGCACCGGCCAGTTGACCCGCAAAATTACGGTGGAAGCGCACCAGTTTTCCAAGGCCGCCGTCGCGAAGATCGAAAAGGCCGGCGGCAAGGCCCAGGTGATCGGCGCCACCGCCTGAGGGGCGCCGGGAATCGGACACGACCATGAGGTTATTTGAAGCCTTCGCGAACATCTTCCGCATTCCGGACCTGCGGAAAAGGATGTATTTCACCCTCGGTCTGCTGGCGGTGTACCGTTTCGGCAGCCAGATTCCCACGCCGGGAATCAACATCCAGCGCTGGCAGGATTTCTTCAGCTCCACGCAGGGTTCGGTGTTCGGGTTCTTCGATCTGTTCGCCGGCGGCAATATCCGCCGGCTGACCGTGTTCGCCCTGGGCATCATGCCCTACATCACGGCGTCCATCATCCTGCAGTTGTTGACGGTGGTCATTCCCACGCTCGAGAAACTGCAGAAGGAAGGCGAACTGGGGCGGCGAAAGATCACGCAGTGGACGCGCTACCTGACGATCATCCTTTCGGTCATCCAATCGGCCACCATCGCCAAGGGGCTGGAAAGCATGTCGCAGGGAATCGTCATCAGTCCCGGAGCCGGTTTTGTGCTGCTGACCATTCTCTCGCTCACCACCGGTTCGGGCTTCATCATGTGGCTGGGCGAACAGATCAGCGAGCGCGGGGTGGGCAACGGCATGTCGCTGATCATCTTCACCGGCATCGTGGTGGGCCTGCCGAACGCCATCCAGAACATCTATACCAACACTTTCGTGACCCACGAATGGGGCGCCATTACGCTGCTGATGATCATCGCCATGATGATCGCGGTGGTGGCGTTCATCGTGCTGGTGGAGCGGGGCGAGCGGCGCATTCCGGTGCAGTACGCCAAGCGCGTGGTGGGGCGGCGGGTGATGGGCGGGCAGTCGACGCACATGCCGCTCAAGGTGAACGCGGGAGGCGTCATCCCGGTCATTTTCGCGTCCTCGATGATGGCCTTTCCCACCACCATGCTGAACCTGGCGTTTGTGAAGAACGTGGGCTGGCTGAACGCCACGCTTCAGTCCATCCGGCCCGGCGAGCCGCTGTACTACCTGCTGTCCATCCTGGCCATCATTTTCTTCTGTTTCTTCTACGTTTCCATCATTTTCAATCCCAACGAAGCGGCCGACAATATGCGCAAGTACGGCGGCTTCATCCCGGGCATCCGGCCGGGCCGTAATACGGCCGATTACATGAACAACATCCTCACCAAGATCACCGTGGTGGGCGGGCTCTACCTGTCGCTTCTGTGGATGCTTCCGGCGGTGATGATTTCGGGAATCAAGCTGCAGCACCTTCCCCTGGTGGGCACCTGGGTCGACCGCGTGTCTCCGCGTTTCCTGCTGGAAGGGTTGAATGTGCAGTTCTATTTCGGTGGAACTTCCCTGCTGATCGTGGTGGGCGTAGCCATGGACACGATCAACCAGATCGAGGCGCAGTTGATTATGCGCCACTATGAAGGGTTTACTCCCCGGTCGGGACGGATTCGCGGCCGGCGGAGTTCGTTTTAGCCTTTGTGAAGGCCATTATCATGTTTGGCTCGCCCGGGTCCGGGAAGGGCACGCAGGCGAAGCTGCTCACCAAACGGCTGGGCATTCCGCACATCTCGACAGGCGACATGCTGCGGGAGCGGGTCCGGCTGGACGGGAAGTTGCAGGCCGAGGTCGCTTCGGTGATGCAATCGGGGGCTCTGGCGCCCGACCGGCTGGTGAACCGCATGGTGGAAGACCGGTTGGGCCGCGCGGACGCCGCCGAGGGGTTTGTTTTGGATGGGTACCCGCGTACCCTGGCGCAGGCGGGCGAGTTGTGCCGCTGGCTGGACGAGCGGGGAGTGCGGGAGGTGGTGATTTACCTCGCCGTTGATTACAATAGTATTATTGCCCGCTTGATGGGACGCCGCCAGTGTCCTCGCTGCGGCGCGCTCTACAACCTGGTTTCTCAGCCACCCAAGGCGGATATGCGGTGCGACCGGGATGGCGAAACGCTGGTGGTTCGCGACGACGATAGCGAAACCGTGATCCGCGAGCGGCTGGACGCCTACGAGCGGCAGACCCGCCCGGTGCTGGAGTTCCTCCGCGAGGCCGGGCGGCGCGTGGTGGAAGTGGCGGCCGGCGCGGAACCGCCGGATCGCGTATTTGAAAGGATTTACGGCATCGTAGCCAACCATGATCGTGCGTAAAACCGCGGCCGAGCTGGAGAAGATGCGCCGCGCCGGCCTGCTGGTGTATCAGTTGCTCGGGACCCTGAAGGAAATGGCCGTGGAAGGCGCCACTACCTGGGACATGGAAGTAGCCGCCGACAAAATGATCGCCGATGCGGGAGCGAAGGCGGCCTTCAAAGGGTATTACGTTCCCGCCGCCGGGGAGCCGTACCCGTTCGTGTTGTGCACTTCGGTCAATAGCGAGATCGTGCACGGGATGCCGAATCGCAAGCGAGTGCTGAAAAAGGGCGACATTGTTTCGATCGACACCGGAGTGAAACTGGACGGCTACTACGGAGATTCGGCGCTGACGGTTCCGATCGGGGAAGTGAGCGAGGAGACCGGGAGGCTGCTGCGGGTGACGCGCGACGCTCTGGAATTGGCCATCGACCGGGTGCGGGCGGGGAACCGGCTGTTCGACATTTGCGGCACCGTGGAACAGCACGTCAAGGCCAACGGGTTTTCGGTGGTGCGGGAGTACGTGGGGCACGGCATCGGTACGCAGTTGCACGAGGAGCCGCAGGTTCCCAACTACGTGGACCGGAAGAACGAGAATCCGCGCCTGAAGCCGGGCATGGTACTGGCCGTGGAGCCGATGGTGAACGCGGGCCGGCCGGACTCGATGGTCCTGAAGGACCACTGGACGGCGGTGACCAGGGACGGGTCGAATTCGGCCCACTTCGAGCACTGCATCGCGGTGACGGAGAACGGCCCTTGGGTGTTGACGCGCCCGTGAAAGCGAGGGCGACGGTGGTCGAAGAACGGCCCTCGGCGCTGTACCTGCTGGTTCTGGAAAACCAACGGCAGGTTCTGGCGCACCCGGTGGGCGCGGTGGAACGGAATTTCGTCCGCTTGGTGGCGGGCGACCGGGTCGAGGTGGAACTGGCGCCCAACGATCCGGGGCGGGGCAGGATTGTCAGGAAATTGGCGGGCGCCGGCGACGGCCGGCCCGAGACGGCCGGTTGAAGCCGGCGAGAGGCATGGGATGAAGGTACGAGCGTCGGTGAAAAAAATTTGCGACAAGTGCAAGGTGATCCATCGCGAAGGCGTGGTGCGGGTCATCTGTGTGAACCCCAAACATAAACAGAGGCAGGGATAAGATATGGCACGTCTTGCCGGTGTGGATCTGCCGCCAGGGAAACGGGCCGAGATCGGGCTGACGTATATTTACGGCATCGGCCGTACCCGGTCGCGCTCGCTGCTCTATCGCTGCGGCATCGAATTCGATAAAAAAGTGAGGGATCTGTCCGAGGACGAAATCAATAAAGTCCGGCAGATTCTGGAAGAAGAAGGCGCGGTGGAAGGCGACCTGCGCAAGGAAATCTCGATGAACATCAAGCGCCACATCGAGATGGGCTCCTATCGCGGATTGCGGCACCGGCGCAGCCTGCCGGTGCGCGGCCAACGCACCCACACCAATGCGCGCACGCGCAAGGGACCGCGGCGCGGCACCGTGGCCAATAAGAAGAAAGCGAGCGCGAAGACCTAACTTATGGCCAAGGCACCAGTCAAAACCGGCAAGAAGAAGAGCTTCAAGAAGAAGGAAAAACGCGTCGTTCACAGCGGCGTGGTCTATGTTCAGGCCACCTTCAACAACACCATCGTCACCATCACCGACCACGAAGGCAACACCATCGCGTGGTCGAGCGCCGGCTCGCTCGGTTTCCGGGGGTCGCGCAAGGGGACTCCGTTCGCCGCGCAGCAGGCGGCCATGACGGCGTCCAACAAGGCCGCGGAAAGCGGACTTCGCACGGTGGAAGTGAGGGTCAGCGGGCCGGGTTCCGGCCGCGAATCGGCGGTGCGCGCGCTTTCCACCGCCGGCATCGACGTGCGCGCGATCAAGGACGTCACCCCGATTCCGCACAACGGCTGCCGCCCGCCCAAGAAGCGGAGAGTCTGAGAAAGCTGTCAGCGTTCAGCGGTCAGCTTTCAGCTAAACCGCCGGCGCTCGAAACCGAGCCGCGACCGCTAGGGAGCGGCTCTCGATAAGCGGGAAGAAGGCCTGCCACGGGCTGTAAACCGCACCTGAAGTAAAGAGAGCTTTAGCTGAAAGCTGACCGCTGAACGCTGAGAGCTACTAGGTAAGGAGAGGAACTTTGGCACGATACATCGGCCCGGTTTGCCGGCAATGCCGGCGCGAGGGTATGAAACTTTATCTCAAAGGCGAGCGCTGCCACAGCGAGAAGTGCGCGATTGAAAAGCGCAATTTCGTTCCCGGGCAGCATGGCAAGGACCGCAGGGCGAAGATCGTCGGCTATGGCCTGCAGCTTCGCGAGAAACAGAAAGTGCGCCGCGTGTATGGCGTGCTGGAAGCGCAGTTCCGCGGCGCCTACGAAAAGGCGGCCAAAACCAAGGGCATCACCGGCGACAACCTGATGTCCTCGCTCGAACGGCGCCTGGATAGCGTGATTTACCGCATGGGCTTCGGCACCAGCCGCGCGCAAGCGCGCCAGATCGTACGCCACGGGCACATCGACGTCAACGGCCGCAAGTGCAACATCCCTTCCGCCCAGGTGAAACAAGGCGACCTGGTCGCAGTACGGCAATCGAGCAAGAACAATCCGACCATCCTCGCGGCGCGCGACGCCACCGCGCATGCCCCGGCGCCCAATTGGATCGACGTGGACCGGGAAGGCTTGACGGGGCGCATCACCGCCCTGCCGCAGCGCGGCGACCTGGTCCAGATCCAACTGAACGAGCAACTGATTGTGGAGTTGTACTCCAAGTAAAGAATCGGAAGTCAGAAGTCAGAAGACAGAAGTCAGAATGGCGGCGGCGCGCGGGATTCTGGCTTCTTTCTTCCGACTTCTGACTTCCAGGAGGTTTCATCATGTTCAAAGGCTTCCAAAAACCCAAACGGCTGGTTGCCAATACCGACACCCTCACGGAGCGGTATGGCATGTTCACGGCCCAACCTTTCCAGCGCGGCTTCGGCACCACCATCGGCAACAGCCTGCGGCGGGTGCTGTTGAGCTCGATTGAAGGCGCGGCCATCACCGCGATCCGGATTGAAGGCGTCGAGCACGAATTCAGCCCCATCCCCGGTGTGGTGGAAGACGCCACCGATATCATTCTCAACCTCAAGCAGATTCCCTTCAAGATTTCGAGCGAAGGCGTCAAGACGGTCCGCTTGAAGGTGGATAAACCCGGCGACGTGCGCAGCGCCCAGATCGAGGGCGACGCCGACGTCGAAGTGCTCGACCGCGACCTGCACATCGCCACCGTCAGCGAAGGGGGCAAGCTCGAAATCGAGATGCGCCTCAAAACCGGCCGCGGCTACGTGAGCGCCGACAAGAACTTCGACGAAGACCTGGCGCTGGGCTATATTCCCATCGATTCGGTCCACTCGCCGGTGCGCAAGGTGAACTTCGCCGTGGAAGCCGCGCGCCTGGGCCAGATGACCGATTACGACAAGCTGACGCTCGAAGTCTGGACCAACGGCGCGGTCTCGCCGCAGGATGCCATCGGCTTCGCCGCCAAGCTGCTCAAGGACCACATGGCCATCTTCATCAACTTCGAAGAGATGCCGGAGCAGGCCGAAGAGGTCTCCGAGCGCGGCTACGACAAGATGAACGAGGTGCTCAACCGCTCCGTGGAAGAGCTGGAATTGAGCGTGCGTTCCTACAACTGCCTGAAGAACGCCAACATTCAGACTATCGGCGAGCTGGTGCAGAAGACCGAAGCCGAAATGCTGCGCACCAAGAACTTCGGCCGCAAATCGCTCAACGAAATCAAGGAAATCCTGGCCAACATGGGCCTGTCGCTGGGCATGCGCATCGACCAGCACGGCCGGTTGGTGGCGCCGCCGCAATCCGCGTCGACGGGCATGATGGATTATCCGCTCGAGGACGACGAGCCGCAGGGGCTTACGGGAGAAGAG
>JBKQVG010000056.1:0-15618 GCA_052325345.1 Bryobacteraceae bacterium | reverse complement strand
CTGGGATTCCCCTTCGAGGGCGACTAGTGGCGACGACGGAGCTGGACGCCGACCCTCTGGGGCAACCGACACGCGCGATCGCCTCCCCGCGATGGCTCGCCCGTCTTCTCGAGGCGATCGACCGGCGCGCGCTGGTCTGCGGCATCACCGGCCTCGCGATCATCGTCCTTCTCACCTGGTACATCACCTGGCACGTGCCCACGTCGTCGTGGCTGTTCTCGAGCCAGTACACGCAGGGTTTCAAGGACCTCGTCTACCGGATCATCGACGTCCGCAAGGTCCAGCACGGCCTCACCATGTACTCGCAGCGCGACCACCTCGAGTACTTCGTCTACCCGCCCGCGGCGATCTGGCTGTTCTGGCCGCTCACGTGGGTCTCGGCCTTCACGGGCGAGTTCCTCTGGACGCTGACCTCGATCCTCTCGCTCTCGCTGCTCGTCGCCGCGGCCGCCCGCTACGCGTGCAAGTGGCGCTGGGCCAAGGCGTGGGCGGTCTCGCTGCTCGTCGCGACCCCCCTGTCGGTGCTGACCTTGGTGCCGGTCGGCGTCCACCTCGCGCTCGGCCAGGTCGGGCTGTACCTGGCGGCGCACGCGACGCTCGGCATCCTGTGCGGGCGAGCGACCCGGGCGCGAGGCGTGCTCACCGGCATCACCGCGGCGCTCAAGCTCTATCCGATCATCTACTTCGCGATCTTCGCGCTGCGACGGGAGTGGCGCGCCCTGACCAACGCCGTCGGTGCGATGGTGGCCACGACGGCGCTCGCGTGGGAGGCGGGGCACTGGGCGTGCTGCTGGCGCCGCTGGGAGTGAAGGCTTTGCTCGCGCGCATGCCCGCCGGGCAGAGGCCCGTGTACCTCGATGTGCGCGTGAATTGGCGAGTGCTGCTTTTTGCCGCCGCGGTTTCGATCGGCGCCGGAATTCTGTTCGGGCTCATACCGGCGTTTCGCGCCGCGCGCGCGCGCCTTGCCGAAGCCCTGAAGGAATCCGGCTACGCGGCCACCGCCACGCGCTCGCGGCGCCTTGCCGCCGACGCGCTGATTGCCGGGCAGGTGGCGTTTTCCCTGGTGCTGCTGGTGACGGCCGGGCTTTTCGTGCGCACGCTGAGCAATATCCGCGCCATCGACGCCGGCTTTCCGCGCGATCACCTGCTGTTGGCCAGCATGGAACCTGGCGCATTGGGCTGGCGCGGCGAACGGCTGGCCGGCTTCTATCGCGACCTGCTCGCGCGCGTCTCTTCGCTTCCCGGCGTGCGCTCCGCGGCGGTAGCCCGCATTCGCGTGCTGAGCGGCGCCGGAGCGGAAGACACGCTGGAGATCGCGGGTTACCGGCCCGGACCGAATGAGGATATGACCGTCCAGCTCAACGTGGTCTCGCCGGGATACTTCGGCACTCTTGGCATTCCCCTCGAGAGCGGCCGCGATTTCATTGCCACCGATAACAGCCGGAGCCACGGCGCGGTGATTCTCAACCAGGAAGCCGCGCGGCGTTTTTTTCCCGGCCGCAACCCGGTCGGGGAGCACGTCCGGATCATCCGGCGGGACGATATGGAAATCGTCGGCGTGGTGAGCGACGCCAAATACGGCGACCTGCGCTTTCACAACTTCCCGATTGTCTACATTCCGGTGTACCAACGGCCCGATAACGCCGATCGCGCGGCGCTCCACATCCGTTTCCATGGCGGCCAGGGCGCGGTTACGCGGGCGCTCGAAGGCGCCGTGCGCGCGCTGGAACCGCGCTTGCCGCTGTACATGGTGCGGACCATGGAAGACGACATGGAGGACCAACTCGCGCGCGAGCGGATGATGGCCACGCTGGGCGTGTTTTTCGGCGGCGTGGCGCTGCTGATTGCCGCTGTGGGGGTCTACGGCGTTTTGACCAACCTGGTGGCCCGCCGGACGCGCGAGATCGGCATCCGCGTAGCCCTCGGCGCCGGGCCGAACCAGGTAATGCGGCACGTAGTGGGGCAATCGCTGGCGCCGGTTGTGGCTGGGACCATGGCGGGCATCCCGCTCGCCGCCATCGGCGCGCGTGCCCTGGGCAGCCTGCTTTATGGAGTGAAGTGGAACCAGGCGCCGGTCTATGCGCTCGCTGCCGCCGCGCTCGTTGCCGCTGCCGCCGCGGCCGCGTGGATCCCCGCCCGCCGCGCCACGCGCGTGGACCCGCTGGAGGCGTTGCGGACGGAGTGATGACCCGACTGCCCTGGTTGCTTCTGTGCCTGGCGCCGCCCGCGGCTTACGCCGGGCTCTGTTCGGATTCCGCCGCGGAGCCGCGCAACGATTTCGAATTCCTCGCCGGCTATTCGCCGGGGTCTTCGACTTTCCTGATTGGCAGAGCGCCTGATCGCCGGTTCGCCATCGCCGGTTTCGCTTACAGCTTTCGCTGCCGGCTGTGGGACTCGGTCGCTATCGACTACACCGCAACCGTTCTACCCGCAGCCATCCTCCTTCAGCCGACGCAGAGTTACTACTTCGCCTCTGGCGGGCCACTTGCACAATTCTATTCTCCCGCGCATGCGGTATATGGAGTGGGCGTCGAGCCGCTCGGCTTCACCTTCGAATTCGCCCGCCGCCATCGGCTAGAGCCCTTTGTCGAATTAGGCGGCGGTATCATCGCCTCCACCCAGCCCGTTCCCTACAACATCCCCAATGGGACGGGCCTGAATTTCCTGGCCGATCTGGGTGGCGGCGTGCGCTGGAAAATCGACCGAACCAGAGCGGTCAGCATCGGTTACCGGCTGATGCATATCTCCAACGCGAATACTACCGGAGTCAATCCAGGCATCGACAACCACGTTTTGTGGATGGGATTCTCGTGGTCGCGTTAGCGAGGAGCGGCCAGCACTGAGCGATCAGCTACACCGGTGCTGAAAGCCGCTGGCTGGTTGAAAGCTCGCTGCCACGCTACAGTCCGGCGTCCGCCAACGCGGTCCGGCAGGCTTTCAGAATGCCGACGGCGCCGGGAGTATCGCCGTGCACGCAGACGGTGTCGGCGCCGGCGCGCGCCAGTTCGACGGCCTGGCGGGCGGCGGCTTGGGGATCGGTAATCAGCGCGCCGGGAAGCTTGCGGTTGCGCAGCGAACCATCCGGCTCGTAGAGGCGATCGGCGAAGGCCTCGGCCGCAACGGGGAGGCCCATGGCGCGCCAGACATCGAGCATGGGCGAGCCCGCCAGGCCGAACAGGCGCGCTTGCAGGTTCCATTTGGCCACGGCGCGGCCGATGGCTTCGGCCACTTCGCGATTGTGCACGGCCACGTTGTACAGCGCCCCGTGCGCTTTTACGTGTTCGATGGCGCCGCCCAATCGCGTGACGATCGCCTCCAGCCGGGCGATCTGTTCGAGCACTGTCGCTTCGATTTCGGCCGGCGCCATGGGCATCTCCAGGCGGCCGAAATTGGCGCGGTCGGGATAGCCCGGATGCGCGCCGATGCGCACCCCACGTTGGATGGCGAGGCGCACGGTCCGCTCCATGATGGTCTGGTCGCCGGCATGTGCGCCGCAGGCGATATTGGCGGAGGTAACGTATTCCATCAGGGCCGCTTCGTGGGCGGCGTCTTCCAGTTCCCCCATGTCGCAATTCAGATCCACGCGCATAGTTACTGGTTCGATATTAACCCGGCGCAACCAGATTCGGCTCACAAGGAGTACAGCCATTCCTCCTGCCGCCGCAGGAGGCGGAGCGCCTGGTCGATGGCGACGCGCTCGAAGCGGACTTGGTCGCGCGGACGCATTTGCCCCAAGCGCCAGAAATCGGCCGAGATCACATTGGCCGGTTTGGGATAGCCGCCGGTGGTCTGGTGCTCGACGAACAGGATGATCGGTTGGCCGTCGGGCGGGGCCTGAACCGCGCCGAGCGGAACGCCTTCGCTGATCATGTGTCCGCCGGCGCCGGAGAGGGCCGGCCCGCGCAGGCGCAGCCCCATGCGGTTGGATTCCTCGGACACGGCGTAAGCAATGCGATAAATCTCTTCGCCGAACCATTCGGCTTGCGGCCCGGCGGTGGCGCGCAGAGTTGCCGCGGGCGCCCAGCAGGGAAATCCGTGGGCCGGCTTTCGCGGGCGCCGGATGGCGGCATCGCCGATGGCAAGCGTATCGCCTTTACGCAACCTGCCGCCGCCGACCCCGGTTATCAGGTGAGCCGAAGCGCTTCCCATGATCTTGGGAGCCTGGATGCCGCCGCGCACCGAGAGGTAGCAGCGCGCCCCGCCGCGCGTCGCCGTGCAACGGACGAGTCCGCCGGCCGGAATCTCGATCGGAGTCCAGAGCGGCAGGGCGGAGCCGAAATCCGACCCGGTAAGCGCGATCACCGCGGCGGATTCGAACTCCAGTTCCGCTCCCACCAGCGTCATTTCCAATCCGGCGGCATTCTCGGCATTGCCTACCAGCAGGTTGCCGGCGCGCAGCGCCAGCGGGTCGGCGGCGCCGGAGGCCGATACGCCGAAGTGCGCCCAGCCGAAGCGGCCCAGATCCTGGACGCTCGACTCCAGGCCCGGAACGATGACGCGGATCCGGCTCATGGCTCTTGCCCTTCGATGGGCACGAAGCGAACGCGGTCGCCCATCCGCAACAGAGCCGGAGGTTCGCCGTGGACGTCGAACAGCGCGAGCGGCGTCCGCCCGATCAATCGCCATCCGCCGGGCGAGGCCAGCGGATAGACACCCGCCTGGCTACCGCCGATGGCGACGCTGCCCGCCGGCACAACTTTCCGGGGCGCGGCGAGGCGCGGCGTGGCCAGCCGTTCCGGCAATCCACCCAGATAAGGAAAGCAAGTGGCGAAGCCGACGAAATAGACGGTATAGAGCGGCGACGAATGCAGCTTCACCACGGTCTCGGCGGGGAGGCCGGCGAGGCGCGCGACGTCTTCCAGGTCCGGCCCGTCGTGGCCGCCATAGCAGACCGGAATCTCGATCGATCGTTCCTCGGCGACCGGCTCCGATGCCGCGCCCGCCCGCGCGCGCACCAGGGCTTCCACGGCATCGTGGGCCAGCAGCCGCGGATCGAACTCCACCAGCACGCTGGCAAAGGCGGGGTGGAGATTCAGAATGCCGCGCAGACCGGCGAGCGCCGCCGTCAGGCTACGCACCCGAGCGTTGGCCGCGGGCGAAATCACGCGATCGAACTCCACCAGCAAGGCGCGGTCGCTGGCCGGCCGGACGGTCATGAGCGAGCCTCGGGACGTGGCGCGGGCACTCGTGCTTGCCGTGTCGAGATTCGTATCGACAATCCTTCGAGGCTCTGACGCAGCGCCGGGGGCGGACACCGGCGGGCGTGCCTGCGCCACGTTGCCGGAGCGCGAGCGGGTCTACCGCGTCGCTCACTGTCTCCAGGCATGCAGGACTTCCTCTACGCGGTCCGCAACCCGGCCGCGAGCAAGTTCCCGGTCTACGCCGCTGGCGAGCAACGAGTCATAATTCGAATGCGTGTGCCGGATCGCCGCGATCACGGCTGCCGTCAGAGCCCTCTCATCCAGATTCCGGCCCGCCGCCGTGCGGCCCACCCGGCCGCTCCCCCGTACGGCGGTGTGTTCGGCGATCGCCCGGATTTCGCCGCGCGGACAGCCGGGGAACAGGTTCGCCAGGCGCTCCATCATGCGCGCAACCAGTTCGCGATCCCGCTCGCGGCGCGCTTCGGCGGCGCCGGCCCGGGCCCGCGCCCGATCTTCGGCGTCCTCCACGCACTCCCGCTCGGCCTTCTCCAGCGCGGCTTGCTCGACGAGGATGCCTTGCCGCTCGTAACGTCCGCGCGACCTGCTGAAGCGAACCACCACGGCGGTTCGTTCACTATATTTCCCGGCCCGCCGCGTCAGTGCAGTGTCGCCGGCCGGAAGAAACTCCAGGTCTCCCAGGCGCGCGCACGCCAGGCACAAGGGTTCCCCCGCCTCCATGGCAAGAAAGCTGCCCTCCGGCAGATCCGCCGCGCATTCCGAACACTGGGAGTCCCGCAAGATCTCGAAGACCACCAACTGCGGGGCCCGTCCCAAGCGCTCCTCGAGCTTTTCACGCTTGCGCTCGGGTAGCGCGGCCGAAACGAAATGCGTGCGGTAATGCTTCTCAATGGACGGATCTCCGCCCACGCTGAATCGCAGTTCCACGGTCCCTGCCCGGGTTCTGCGCACGTAGCGGGTTTCGCTCGGCCGGAGCCCTTTGGCCTCGGCCCAGCGGCGAAACGCCGCCATGGAGAACGAAATCTTGCTGAGGTTTCCCTGAATCGCGCGCTCCAGAAAATCGATGCGCCCCTTCCGCCAGTCCTCTACCCGCGAGGCCGGCAAGAGCCCCATGCCGACCAGCACGTCGATCGCACTGACGTACTGTTGGCGCTCCAATGCCGCTTCCGCCGCGCGCAGGACGCGTTTTTCTAACGCCGCCTGGTTGTCCGGGTGCACTCTCGACGACTCCTGGATCGGCCAAGCCGATTAACACAATCATAGCGGCGATGGCGGGCCGCGAGGCAGGGCGGAAAATGGCGACCCATAGGAAGCTAAAACGCATCGTCCCTGTCCCCGATGCCGTCTAGGAAGACTTCATCCATCCAGGAGTCTTCCGCGGCTCCGGCGGGAGCCGCATGCGCCACCGGGGCGGGCTTGGCAGGCCGGTCGTCCTGATTTCGCGCCCGGTAATCATCCCAGTAGAGTTCTTCTTCAAAGCGCCGCCGGGCTTCCTCGCCGTCTTCAGGCGTGGTGGGCCGCGGTGCCGGCTCCGGCTTTTCGCCCAAGACGCAGCCGCAGCGCTTGCAGTGGAGTTCGTGGATCCCCATCCCCAGCTAGAACGGCACGTCGTCGTCGGTGATGCCCTGGTGAAACTCTTCGGGCGGCGCGGCTGCCGCCTGGGGGCGGGGTTGCGCGGAGCGGGGCATGGAAACGGGGCGGTCGAAATCGCCGGGCTGGTCGGGCGCGTCGCCGCGGCCACTGCCGCCGCCGAGCAGGATCACGCTGGATGCATCGCAGATCACCTCGGTGATGTAGCGTTTCTGCCCTTCCTTATCGTCGTAGCTGCGGTTCTCGATACGGCCTTCCAGGTAAATCATCTTACCCTTCAACAGGTAGTTGGCGAGGCTCTCAGTCTTCCACACCACGATATTGTGCCAATCGGTAATCTCTTTCCATTCGCCGGTCTGCGAATCCTTCGTCCGGCGGTTGGTGGCCAGGGAAAACTTGGAAATCGAAATGCCGCTCGTGGTGAACTTGGTCTCGGCGTCCTTGCCGAGATGTCCCAGAAGAATGACTTTGTTGACGCTTCGGGATGCCATAATATCCTGCACTGTAACACACGAGGTCGTGCCGCGTGGTAGAGACCGCTCCCCGATGGCTGAGTGCGGGTGAGGCCTGGAGCCACGCGCCGTTGCCCTTACCCCGGAGCGTGCGGTACAGTTTCAAGTGCCATGCCACGCGCCGACTCGCTTGTCGCGGTCGAGATCGACACCCTGGAAAAAGCCAGGAAAATCGCCGACCCGGACGCCGGGACGCCGTTCCACATCCTGGTAGCCGGAAACTTCACCGGCGGCGCGGGCCGCCACCGCAAGGTGATCGGTATCGATCGCGACGATTTCGATATCGTGATGGCTTTCCTGTCCCCGGAGGGGCGGGTCTCGGCCGGCGGCGTTCCCGCCGCCATCCGTTTCGAGGAGCTCGACGACTTCCATCCCGATCGGCTGTTTCAAAGCGTCGACGCGATGCGCGCGCTGCGCGACCTGCGCAAGCGCCTTTTGGATCCAGCGACCTTCGCCGCCGCCGCCGCGGAGTTCTTCCCGCGTCAAGCGCCCCCTGCGGTGCCGGCCGCCGAACTCGAGGGAAAGAGCGGCGCCGATCTGCTCCGCATTATGTTGGGAGAGCCTTCCGCCGCCGGCGCGACGCCGGTTCGAAGCAACTGGGAGGAAATGTTGCGGCGGCTGGTGGCGCCCTACGCCGTTCCCGATCCCGATCCGCGGCAGGCGGAGTTGGTGGCGCAGGCCGACGCCGCCATTTCGGGGCACATGCGTTCGATTCTTCACGACCGCGCTTTCCAGGCGCTCGAATCGGCTTGGCGCGGGCTGTTCTTCTTGAGCCGCAGACTGGATACGGGAGAGCGCCTGAAAATTTTCGTGCTCGATCTGCCGCAGGAAGAACTCGCCACCGAGGAGGGAACCGCCGCCTTTACCCGCACCTTGGCGGAGGGTGAATGGGCAGCGATCGCCGGCTTGTGGAACTTCGCACCATCCGACGAACCGGTCCTGACGCGGCTCGCCGCCCTGGCCCGCGGCGCGCGCGCTCCGCTGATCGCCGGCCTGGCCCCCGACGTGGTGGGATTGGAGCGCGTCTTCGGGGGGTTGCGCCACGCGCCCGACGCGGCATGGCTAGGGCTGGCGCTGCCGCGCTTTTTGCTGCGGCTCCCGTACGGCGCTGCTACCGGCGAGATCGAATCGTTCCCATTCGAGGAGATGCCGGCCACCCCCGAACACGAGCGTTATCTTTGGGGCCATCCCGCTTTAGCCTGCGCGTATTTGTTGGGCGAGGCGTTCTCGCGCTATGGATGGAACATGCGGCCCGGCATGGTCGACACCATCGAAGGTCTTCCGGCGCACGTATATAAAAAGGATGGCGCGGCGGAGCTGAAGCCCTGCGCGGAGGTGTTGCTGACCGAGGAAGCCGCCGAAGCGTTACTCGATTGCGGCTTCATTCCGCTGGTTTCCATCCGCGATTCCGATCGAGTGCGCGCGCCGCGCATGCAGTCGCTCGCGCTTTCGCCGTCGCCGCTCGCGGGAAGATGGCGCTGATGCGTGGCGGAAATTCATTTTTCTCTTGACTTTCTTTCTGAACAACCTTATATATGAATCACATTGCGATTTTTGAATCGCAAAATTTGATGTTAGGGAGAATCAATCGATGAAGAGCGCAACGAAGAAAGCCGCCCCGAAGAAAAAGGCTGCTCCGAAGAAAAAGAAGTAGCTTGGGCGCGCCCTGAAGAAGGGTAGACCAAACGGTTTCACTCCGAGGCCCCGGTCATCCGGGGCCTTTTTCATTTTCCAGCCAAAATGTTTTAGCCGTTTTCCCCCCTTCCCCGCCTTTCCCGCCGCGCCAGCAGCACGCGAAACGTCTCTCCCATGCCCACCAGCAGCGTCTTCAACTGCATTTTGCGGCGCAGCGCTTCGCCCGCACCGGCAGCCGATAGCACCGACGCGAACTGGTCGGGCTCGCCGGCTTCGAGCACGGTTCGCGTCAGGGTCTGAAAGCTTTCGCGACCGAGGCCGCAGCGCCGGCCGTGTTCTTCGAGAGCGGTGAAATTCACGTGCGCGGTGATGTCCTGTTCGCCGGGGTTCTCCAAAACGTCTTCGCGCGCCAGGTGACGGCGGTAGCTCATCAGCGTGCCTTGCGGGAAGCGGGCCGTTTCGGCGCGCGTGTATCCGTAGTCGATGGTTAACAGGAATCCATCTTCCAGCGCATCGGCGATCCGCTCGATCCACGCCAGAGCTTCGGTGTTGGCTTCCACCAGCATGCCTTCGCGAGGGTTCTCGGCATCCTCCTCCTCCTCCTCGGCCGGCGGCGCGGTGTAGCGGAGCAGGTATTGTTCGATTTCCGCCGATACCGGTCCGGCGGTCACCCAGTGGAAGCGTCCGCCGCGGAAGCCGACCCTTTGTTCCAGGAACTTTCCCTGGTGCAGGATGGCAACGTCCACCGGCAGGGCGTCGAAGAATTCGTTGGCGAAGACCACGCCACGGAAACAACACGGCAGCTCGCCCGAATCGATATCCACCGGAACGTAGCGCCACTCGGAGAACGCCGCCGCCATCTCGCGCCGCCCCGCGCCCAGCTCCACCACCGTGAAATCGGCGGGGTTGCCCATGGAGTGAGCCAACTGGCGGATGCGCGCGGCCATCAACAGGCCGAAGACGGGCTGCAGTTGCTCGGCGGTGAAGAAGTCGCCGGCGATGCCGAACGGGTCCGGGCGCCGCCGGTAATAGCCGTGTTGGGGATGATACAGGGCCACTTCCATGAAGCGCCGGAATGGAATGGGACTGCCGCGGGCGATCTCGCCAGCCAGTACCTCCGCCGCCGCCGTCATGGAGTGGACCTTCCCCGTGAAGAAGAAACCGCAAGCACGAACTTATGCTAGCGTGAAGTCACTCGTCGTGTTACCGCAGAAGATTCGCGTGAAACTAAGCTCCGAGGCGGCGGGCGCGATCTCGTTGACCCCGGTGGTGTCCCGCGAGCTCGCACTCGCCGAATTGCTGGAAGAACTGCTGGCCGTGGTGGGCAAGGACGAGACGCGTATCCGCGAGGTCTTGCGGCGCGGCGCGCTGGTAAGCGGGGCGTCGCGGTTTCGTTGGGAAAGCTGGGAGCCGGATCTTGAGAGCCTGCACCAGGCGCTGGCCGCGTTTCCGGATCCCGATCCGGGGCGGCCCTTTTCCGCCTCCCAATGCGTTCAGGCGGTCTTGCGCGGAGGCCGGCAAGCGGTGGAGTTGCCGCGGGAAGCCGCGGCGCGCCACGGCCTGTTCGGCCGGCGGGCGTTCTGGGATGTATTGATGCGGCTTCTGACGGCGAGCCCTCCACAGTATTCCGCCTATTCATACCGCGACCGCGCCGACCGCTACCGCCGCGAGTTGGCCGCCGCCGAGCGCGACCAGTTGCGCTCCGCCGCCGGCCTGCTGCGCTATCGTTCGCTGCGCGAGCGCATCGCGGCCGGAGGATTCACGGAGGTGGAATTGACCGTGCCGCGGCAGGGGGCCGGCGGGGCTTCAGAGCTTACAACGGGGATCACGGGCTAAAGCCGGCTTCAGCTTGTCGCAAACAAAGAATCAGGATTGGCGGCTAGAGCCGGCTAGAGCCGGATTTTCCCGTTCCGATACGCACTCAGAATCCGGGCGGCCACCGGGGCGGCATCGGCGCCGCCGGATCGGCCGTGCGACATCACGCATACCAGCACCTTCGGCGCGTCGGCGGGCAGCCATCCGGCAAACCACGCCACTGGTTCGCCGCTTTCCGCCAGGGCGCTACCGGTCTTGCCGGCCACGGTTACGCCCGGCACGGCGGCAAGTTGCGCGGTGCCGAATTCGACCGCTTCTTTCAGACCGTCCCGGACGGCGCCGAGGGCAGCCGCCGATTCGGGCCGGTCGAGCCGCCGCGCGAGTCGCCGGTAGGCCATCGCCAGACCGGCCGGAGTAACCAGCACGCCCGATTCGCCGAGCGCCTGCATTCGTTGGGTATCCGCGCCGGCGGCGCGATCCACCCGTCCGGAAGCTTCCCCCGCACCCGTCGATTCTTCGACCAGGCCGCTGACCGAGGTCAGTCCCGCGCGCGCCAATTCCGCCGCCAGTTCGCCCGGGCCGAACCGCTCCGCGGCGTGCGCCACGAAGCAGTTGCAGGAGTACGCCAACGCCGTATCCACGCGCATCGGCGCCGGCATGGGCGGGTGCACGCAATCGAACGAGCGCCCGGCAATGCGCAGCCGCCCGGGACAAGAGAATGTCTCGGATGCGCGCCACTTGCCGCCCGCGAGCAATGCCGCCATCACCAGCGGCTTGAGCGTGGAACCGGGCGGCAGCAGCAGGCGGCCCGTGGCGGAGGGATTCGCGACCGCCAACAACCGGGCCGAGTCCATCTCGATCAAAAGGGCGCAAGCTCCCAGAGAATCGACGAAGCGGTCGAGGCGCACGGCCTGCCGCGCCACGCCGGGCCCGCAAGCCGCCGCCAGAAGCGAAATCGCGCGCCGTCGAAGCACGCTTCAAGTGTACAAAGAGGCGAGGACTATTCCGCCGAATGGGATGCGCAATAATGTGATTTACGGCTGGGAGTTGGTCAAGTTGGCGAAAGCATGCCGAATGCGCACCCGTACCCGCAGTTGAAACCGCTCCACCCCGATACCTCGCTTAGCAAGGCTAAGCTTGCTCAGATGGAGCGGCTCCCGACGGATACATTGAGGCTTTCGCTTGTTCCCGGGCAAAAGGATTGCCTCAAAACGAGGCCGGACGGAACCATTCTAGACGGCCATCATCGAATTTATGTATTGCGCCAGCGCGGCGTTGATGTCGATGCACTGCCACGCGAGATCAATGTAAAGAGGAGTTTCTAACCGTGCGGACGGAAATCTACCGGGTGGACGGCCCATGGCCCGGAAGGCTGGCCCTGGCTGCGCGGCCGCGTGGCGGCGACTGGTTGGTAGACGAAATCGCGAGTTGGCGCCGGGATGGAATCGAAGCCGTGCTCTCTTTACTTACGCCGGAAGAAGAACGCGACCTTGATTTGGAGACGGAAAGGCGGGAGGCCGAAGCGCAAGGGATCGAATTCCTGTCGTTTCCGATTCCAGATCGTGAAGTGCCGAGCTCGGAAGCCGAGATGACGTTGGCCCTGGAAAAGCTCGACGGGGCTTTGTCATCAGGCAAGAATGTAGTTGTCCACTGCCGGCAGGGCATTGGCCGCACTGGACTGGTAGCAGCATGTTTGCTGGTATCGAGAGGTCTATCCCCTGAAGCCGCGGTAAGCCGTTTGAGCGCCGCGCGCGGTGTCGCTGTTCCTGAGACATCGGAACAGCGCGATTGGATCGATCGCTACGCGGCCATTTCCGCGGGAGCTAAGTGAATCCTCTTGGGGTCTGTGTGTGGCGCGGTCCGGTAGCTGCCGGCCGCGCGATAAAATAGTTTCGTGCTTCATCGACATATTCTGCACAACGACGCGATTCGGGGCGCCGCCGAACCGGCGCTGGCGCCGGGGCAGGTGGGCCTGCTCTCGGGTTGGGGCGTTTTCACCACGCTCCGGGTTCAAGACGGCGTCCTGTTCGCCTTCGAAAGGCATTGGGCGCGGCTCTCCCGCGACGCCGCGGCTTTTCACATCGCGCTGCCCGGCGACCCGGAAGCGGTGCGCCTCCGCCTGCTCGAGCTGGTGGAAGCGAACCACGCCCATAATGCCACCCTTCGCCTGGCCATCGTGCGCAACACCGGCGGCATGTGGGCCGCTCCGATGGCGCGTGAAACCGACGTCATCGCCCTTACTGCCGACACCAAGAACTGGGGGCGGAGCGTTCGCCTGGCTTACCAGGCCGAGGCGCGCCATGCGGCCTGCAATTTCGCCGGCACCAAGATTCTCTCCTGGGCCATGAACCTGACGTGGCTCGAAACCGCGCAGCGCCGCGGCTTCGACGAAGTCATCCTGCTCAACGAGCGCGGCGAAGTGGCCGAATGCACCTCGGCCAACATCTTCGCGGCCGTGGGCGACATGGTTTTCACGCCGCCGCTTTCTTCCGGTTGTTTGCCCGGAATCACGCGCGAGGTGCTGCTGAATGAAATCCAGGTGCCGGGCGTGGAGATCGTGGAGAAAACCCTGCGGCCGGCCGATCTGGAAGCGGCCGACGAGGTCTTCATCACCTCCACCACGCGCGATCTGCTGGCGGTGGCGGAAATCGAAGGCCACAAGACGGGCACGGCCAGCCGCGCGGTCAAGGCCCTATCCGCGGCTTTCGGCGCGTATCTCGACAACTACGTGGCGAAGCATAAGGCCGAGCACAAGCCACAGCCGGTGTGATGCGGATTTCAAAAGCAGCCGCGCTGGCGCTCGGCGTCCTTGCTTGGGCCGCTTCCGCCGCGGCCGCCAGCGGGGTGGCCGACACCCCGCCGATGGGCTGGAACAGTTGGGACGCCTACGGCACCACCGTAACCGAAGCCGAAGTGAAAGCCAACGCCGACGCCATGGCCGCGCAGCTCAAGAGTCACGGCTGGCGGTACGTCGTGGTCGATATCCAGTGGTCGGACCCCAACGCCAAAGCTCATGGCTATCGCCCCAACGCCGAACTGGCCATGGACGCCTATGGCCGCCTGATTCCCGCCGAGAACCGCTTTCCGTCCTCCGCCGGCGGCCGCGGGTTTCGTCCTCTGGCCGACTATATTCACCGCCAGGGCCTGAAATTCGGAATTCACATCATGCGCGGCATTCCGCGCCGCGCCGTAGCGGCGAACCTGCCGATCTTCGGAAGCGGCGTTCACGCCGCCGCGATCGCCGACCGCGCGTCCATCTGCAAATGGAATTCGGATATGTACGGCGTGGACGTGGCGCGGCCGGGCGGCCAGGCGTATTATGACTCGCTCGTCGCGCTCTACGCTTCCTGGGGCGTCGACTATATCAAGGCCGACGACATCGCGCGGCCCTTGCACGCCGCCGAAATCGAAGCGCTGCACCGCGCCATCGTCAGGTCCGGCCGTCCCATCGTGCTGAGCCTTTCCCCCGGTCCCGCAGACCTGTCCCATGCCGATTTCTACGCCGCCAACGCCAACCTGTGGCGCGTTTCGGACGATTTCTGGGACCAGTGGAAAGACCTCCGCGCGGCTTTCGGCTATCTCGCCCGGTGGAGTCCATATGTGCGGCCCGGAGCGTGGCCCGATGGCGATATGCTGCCGCTCGGCAGCATCGGGCTGCGCGCGGAGCGCGGCGACGACCGCTCCACCCGCTTCACTCGCGACGAACAGCGCACCCTCATGACCCTGTGGTCGATCGCCCGTTCTCCCTTGATGTTTGGCGGCGATCTGCCCAGCCTGGATCCGTGGACGCTTTCGCTCCTCAGCAACGACGGAGTTCTGGCCGCGGACCAGAAGGCCGTCGACAGCCGCCAGCTTTTCGCCCGCGGCGACGACATTGCCTGGACCAGCGCCGACATCGGCTCATCCGGCAAGTACGTCGCCCTCTTTAACGCCGGCGACCAGGGCGTTCACGACGTCCGCGTCGAATGGAAAGATCTCGGCCTGTCGGGCACGGCTACGGTGCGCGATCTGTGGGAAAGGACAACGCTGGGAAGGTCCGAAACGGGATTCAGCGTGAAGCTGGCGCCGCACGCTGCGGCGATGCTATTGGTACAACAGTGAAGGCTGGGCTAAGCGTGGAGTCTGGAACGCTTCGGAAGACTGCTACCTCTGGTCGCGGCTCGGATACGCCAGGAAAAGAAAATGGTTCCAAGTGATCCGATCCTCTGCCTGGCTTACCACCGGCATGCGCGGCATTAAGCGTTGCGCCGGAGAGCACCGGGCGATTCGCCGCTCAACTCCAATCAGGGCGTTTTCTCCACCCCAACCTTCGCCGCCTCACGGCTCGCCGCAGCCTTTGCCTTCTCTCTCCGCCGGGCCCCTTCGCTCGTAACGGCCTTTCGCTCGCCTCGAACGGCTGCTCCTTTTCGAAGCCCCCATTCCAGGGTCAACGTTCCCGACCTGCTACTTCACTCTCCTCTGCGAGTCCTCTACAGCCCGTTCGGCCCTCCCGCTCCACCGCCCAACCCGGTTTCCCGGCTTCGGCGGCTTCCACGCGAGCGGCCCGTTGCCGCTTCCTCCCCACAGATCCGTGCCGCTAGTTCGGCTTCCACTCCCCTTCAGGGCTTTTACCCCCCTCCGGATCAAAGCGTTCCGCCGATCCCGCTACACGCTGGACCGCCTTCTCCCTTGGCCCGATCTCCCTTCGCTCCCCGCAGCCTTACTTCTATCGCTAGACTGCCTCCCTGTTGCCAGGAGGGCCGACTACGGATCACCGTTCCAGGACCGCTACCGCTGGAGAGGCTGGCTGATTCACAAACCTCTTGGAACCTTTTTCACTATGCTCCCGTTCGCTTTCCGCGTCAATCGATTTCGGTTCGGTTACGAACTTTTTCCTCAAAATTTATTCGGCTTGTTTTCAGAAAGTT
>JBKQVG010000055.1:0-4831 GCA_052325345.1 Bryobacteraceae bacterium | reverse complement strand
ACACAGATGAACACAGATAGAAAGCAGAGGTTTCATCTGTGTTTATCCGTGGCTATAATTTGCTATTTTCACAACTCCTGCGGCTGAGTCTGAGGGAGCGGCTGCCGCGCCTTGTGCCTTGCCTGCTCTCGCCCCTGGCTCGTCAGTGAAAAATGCTCTTGGGAATCATGGCATGCACCCCCTTGGTGCCATCCACGGCCTGGGTCACGTTGAAATCCACCGCCGTGCTGCACAGCATGTAGGCGTCCTCGCGGGTGAGGTGTTTTTCCGTGACCAGGAACTGGATGGCTTGGCGGACGGCCAGGCGCAGCGCCTCGGTGAGGTCGGGGTCGAGACCCATGGCGATGTAGTGGGTTGGAGTTTCGCCGCGCGGCCAGTCCAGTTTCATGCCTTTATGCACCACGAACTGGAAGGTTCCCAGCAGGGAAGTTTCGAGCGCGGTGATATCCACTTCGCCGTTGCCTTGTCCCGCGTGCCCGTCGCCCGCCACGAACAGCGCCCCCGGCACGTGAACCGGAATGAACAGGCTGGTCCCGGCCACCAGGTCTTTGTTGTCGAGGTTGCCGGCGTAGATCCCCGGCGGCGCGCTCGAGACCCGGCCCATGGCCTCCGGCGGCGCCACGCCCATGCTGCCGAAGAACGGATGCAGCGGGATCTCGATCGAATCCGAGAATTTGGCCACCATGCGCTTTTCGTCGAGCGGCACAATCTTCGTCGCGCCCTTGGCAAAATCGTCGGGCGTCAATACCCCTGAGTTCGGCCTGAAGCTGTTGTAGGCGTACGGAATGGCCAGCCGAATCCGCACGATCTTCACCTCCAGCGCGTCGCCCGGCTCGGCGCCGTCGATATAGACCGGCCCGGTCAAAATGTGGCCGCCCGGACCTTTGTCCTTCACCTCGGCGTAGATGGCCTTCAATTCCGGCTGAATGTCGTCCGCTTTCACCCCCGCCGCGGCCAGGCGCTCCGGGCTGTTGGTGATCATGGTTTGCATCTCCACCGTGTCGCCGGAGTGAATATGCAGCACCGGTTTCTCCGCCGACCAGTAGTAGCCCCAAACTACCGTCGATGGCGAAGCCTTGAGTTGATAGTTGGCCGCAAAAGCCGCGGCGGAAGCCAGGAGCAATAAAACCGCGAGTTTCATGATATCTGGCGATGATACCGCACCCGGGACGGAATTCCGGCGCCGCCCACCGGGCCGGGCCCGGCGCGTTTCATGCCAGACTCACGGCAAAACCGCGGAGCGGATCGCGGCCCCCGGAGCGCTCTCACGGACAACCAGCCGGGCAGTGATGCTCTACCTCGGTGCGAGAATCTCGTCCAACCGGTCCGGCGTGCCCTCCACCCGTAAGAGCTTCGGATACCGCAGCCCTCCGTGGTAGTTGACTGGAATCGTCTGAAACTCCTTGCCGCGCTCTACCAACAAGCCGATGGGGGAGGTATTCTTTTCCGCATCCAGAATTGCGCCGCGAAGCAGGTCGAGGCTGAACGCTTTCCCATTCACCCCCGTCAGATGCATGTCGGGCGTCATTCCCGCTTGGAAGGCGGGGCTGTCCCACCAGACGTTTTCAAGCTCGCCATCGTTTTTGACGGACAACCCGATCGAGGTGGCGAAGCTGACGTAGGAGTCCAGCCCCTCGGTGTGTTTCAGCCAGTCCGGTGGAGTATCGCTGTATGCCAGGCGATAACCGCCGCGCGCGATTCCGTCTTCCGGAGTATGGGGATTCAGCTCATATACGCGGGTACGCAGAAAGCTTTCCCAATCGTAAGGCTGCACGGCATTGAGGGCCGCTACCAGATCGTCGAAGGTATAGGTGCGGGTGACATAGCTGCCGTTGTCGATTCCAAAAAAGAGCTTGGCGAAATCGTCCAGCGACTTTTTGCCGCCGCTCAACTCCCGGATCCTGGTATCCGCATCGAGCCAGATCAGCAGACCTTCCATGTAATAGTCTTCGGCGCGTTGCCAGCTTACCCAGCTCACCGGGCGGCGTTGCGACATGGTCGGTTGATTCGTGGTGTCGATCAGCGGCCGCCATGTTCTGCCGGGGCTCGCGTCGTAGTTGGTGGCAATCCGGGCGATCAGGTCCCTGGTTTGCGCGGGAGTCCGCAGCCCGGAACGCGCCGTCAGGACATAGCCGAAGTACTGCGTCATCCCCTCGTAAACCCACAGCAGATCGTCTTGCATCGGAACGTTGAAGTTGGGCGTCCACAGATCGGCCGGCCTGCGAAACTTGCCGTTCCAGGAATGCGTATACTCGTGCGCCAGAAGGTCGCGGCCGGCAACGCCCGCGGCCCAGTCGGTAAAGTAATTCGCCTTTGTGCCGTCCTCGCTCGATTGATGGTGTTCCAGACCCATCCCTCCGACTGTGTCGCTAACCGAGAAGAGGAAGTCGTAGCGATCATAATGATGAGAGCCAAACAGCTTGGCCGCCTGCTGCACCATGGCGCGATGCAGTTTCAGTTCTTCGGGCGTGATCGCCAACTCGCTCGGGGAGTCTGCGAAGACGTCGAGGAAAACCTGGTTGCCGGGATCGGTAGAAAGATCCTCCCGCCTGAAATTGACGCCTGCGTACAGCGGCGAATCGACTAACGTATTGAGGGGCGTATTCTGGAACTGGACCAGCGTGCCCTGCTGCGAGCTGACTGGGAGCGCGGAAGCGAAGTGCCAGCCGGCGGGCAGCCGGATGCTGGGCGCAATCTCGATGTCGCGCGAGAAGTGTCCTGCCGGATAGAGCACAACCAGGTTCCAGGCAAGATCGAGAATGTTCGACGAGAACGAGATGCGGCCGTCTTTCTTTTGAATCGGCGCCAGGTACTGGAAACTCACCTCGAGATTCCGCGCGCCGGCCGGCACCTCAACGTGAAAAGCGTACACGTTTACGCGATCGCGCAGCCAGGAAATCTTCTTGCCGTTGGCGGTCGCTTCTAGGCCAGCCAGTGAGGAAATCGGCCCGGTCGGGGAGTGGTTGCCGGGAATCCATTGGGGATAGAGCAGCGTCAACTCGCCGGGCTCGACAGGGATCGTCTCGTGCACGCCGATCACCCTGTGCGTGACGTCGCCCACGTTCACCGCCAGGCCGATGGTGCCCGGATAAGGCCGATCGACGGGCGCCGGGATCGGCGGCGGCATCGGAACCGGTTGCGGCCCGGTCCGCGGCTGGGAATAAGCAAGCGGCGTAAGCGCGAAAGACAAGACCGCTGCCAAGGTGGTTGTGCGCATAAGACTCAAGTCTAGCAGCCAGGTGAATACGCGAAACAACGCCAGCGGACGGGCGGAGCGTGCCTGTGCGATGCCATTCCGGCGGGGTCGGCCTCCGGTTTTCCGGTACTCCTTTGCTTCAAAAAGTACTTGAAACTCATTAGCCAACATTGTATTCTGGGGATATGGCCCGATCGGGAAGAGAGCCGGTGGCGCTCGACGCGTACGCCATGGACAACCTGCGGTACATTCGCCGCACCATGGAGCGCGCGGGAGAATTCACCGCCGTGCCGGGGTTGGGCGGAGTTCTGATGGGCTCCACCGCGCTGGCGGCCGCGTGGTTGGCGGAAGCGCAAACCAGGCCCGGCGCGTGGCTGGCGGTGTGGGTTCTGGCGGCCGTTGCGGCGGTCGGGATCGGAACCGCCGGCGCCCTGTGGAAGAGCCGGCGCGCGGGTCTGCCGCTGCTTTCCGGGCCGGGGCGAAAGTTCGTGGCCGGATTTGCGCCGGCCATGGCCGCCGGCGCGGTGCTGACCGGCGCCCTGTACCACGCCGGCCTGTGCGCCCTGCTGCCGGGCCTCTGGCTGCTCCTCTATGGCGCGGCGGTGATCGCCGGGGGCGCGGCATCGGTTAAAGTGGTGCCGCTCATGGGCGCCTGCTTCATGCTGGCGGGATCGGCCGCGCTGTTCGCCCGCGGCGTGTCCCCGGATGTGCTGCTGGCGGCCGGCTTTGGCGGATTGCATATTCTATTCGGAACCATCATCACGGTGAAATATGGCGGCTAAAAACAACCCGGTCTCGAAGCCGCGCGAGCGCAAGGCGGCGTTCCCAACCGTTATCGAAGCGGCCGGCAATACGCCCAAACTCGACCGCTTGATTCACGACCGGCTGCGGCTGGGGATTCTGTCCGCCCTTTCCGTCAACCCGTCGCTCACCTTCAGCGACCTCAAGAAACTGCTGGATGCCAGCGACGGCAACCTCAGCGTGCATGCCCGCAAGTTGGAAGAGGCCGGCTATATTCAATGCACGAAGTCGTTCCAGGGCCGCATGCCCAAGACCGAATACCGGCTCAGCGCGTCCGGGCGGAAGGCCCTCGACCGCTATCTGAATCACATGGAAGCCCTGATTCGGGCCATGCGCGAGCGTTGAAGATGACAGGGTCCTTGCCAAACAGGTTTACTCATGCCCGGTTACTTTAATCTACAAAATACTTTGCATACGGCTATCATCATGGACGGCAACGGGCGCTGGGCGCTGGCCCGGGGGCTGCCGCGCGTGGCGGGGCACCGCGCCGGGGTGGAAACGGTGCGCCGGATCGTCGAGGCCGCTCCCGCGAGCGGCATCGGCATCCTGACGCTGTTCGCTTTTTCGAGCGACAACTGGCGCCGCCCGCCCGCCGAAGTGAAGGCGCTCATGCGCCTGGCGGCCTGGTACCTGGAAAGCCAGACGCCGCGGTGCGTGGCCGAGGGCGTGCGCGTCGAAGTCATCGGCCGCCGCGACCGCCTGCCCCCTCCCCTGGTGGCCGCCATTGCCGCCAGCGAAGCGGCCACCGCTCGGGGCGCCCGGCTCCGCCTTCGGGTCGCTCTCGATTATTCCGGGCGGGAGGCCATTTTGGCCGCCGCGCGCAACGCTTCTGAG
>JBKQVG010000054.1:0-14580 GCA_052325345.1 Bryobacteraceae bacterium | reverse complement strand
AGAAATCACATTGCGTCAACACCACTTTCTGGCCATCGCAATGCTATGTTTTAATTAGACAGTCAGATTCCCCTTGTCCGTACCAGTTCTAAGTTGAATGAGTTTCGGCCAGCACTTCGGCCGAGCCGCCCACGTCGGCCTTGATGATAACGGGTAGCTCCTTGAGCTCGCCCTCGCGCATCTGCTTGTGGAATTGCTCCAGCGTTAGGCGTCCGCTCTTGGCCATGGCGGCATCGCGGGCCTTCTGGTCGCGGAACTGAACGATCTGCTTGGCCTTGGCGGTATCGGTGACCACCTGGAAATCGTCGCCCACGTCGGGCATGGATTCGAGGCCCAGGACTTCGACCGGGGTCGCGGGGCCGGCTTTACGGATCTGGGTGCCGCGGTCGTCCATCATGGCGCGCACCTTGCCGAAGACGGCGCCACAGATAAAGAAGTCGCCCACGGCCAGGGTGCCGTTGCGCACCAGCACGGTAGCCACCGGGCCGCGGCCGCGATCGAGCTGGGCTTCGAGGACGGTGCCGACGGCCGGACGGCTGGGATTGGCCTTGAGCTCCTGCAGGTCCGCCACCAGCAGGATCATTTCGAGCAGGCGGTCCAGGTTTTCGTGGGTCTTGGCGGAGACCGGCACCATCACCACATCGCCGCCCCAATCTTCGGCCAGCAGGCCGCGATCGGCCAGTTGCTGCTTGATGCGTTCGGGCTGGGCGCCGGGCTTATCGATCTTGTTAATGGCCACGACAATGGGGACGCCGGCGGCCTTGGCGTGGTCCATGGCTTCCTGGGTCTGTGGCATGACGCCGTCGTCGGCGGCAACCACCAGCACGACGATATCGGTGACCTTGGCGCCGCGGGCGCGCATGCGGGTGAAGGCTTCATGGCCGGGAGTATCGATGAAAACGATTTTGCGGCCATTCATTTCGACGCGGTAGGCGCCGATGTGCTGGGTGATGCCGCCGGCTTCGCGGGCGGCCACGTTGGCTTCGCGGATGCCGTCGAGCAAAGAGGTTTTGCCATGGTCCACGTGGCCCATGATGGTGACCACGGGAGCGCGGCTGTGCAGGTCCGAAGCCTCTTCGGCATCTTCGACCGCCTGCATGGCTTCGGTTTCGTAGCTGACGGTAGCGGTGGAGGCCCCGAAATCGCGGGCGACCTCGGTGGCCAGCTTGGAATCGAGGGTCTGGTTGATGGTGGCGAAAATGCCGCGGTCCATCAATTTCTTCATAACGAGGGTAGCTTTGACGTCGAGCTTTTCGCACAGCTCCTTGACGGTGATGCCCTCGGAGATGGTGATTTCGCGGTTGATGGGCGGCGGCCCGGTTTCCACGTGGCGGCGGACCTGGGGGCGAAGGACTTTCTCTTCCTCGACGCGTTCGCGCTGCTGGCGGCCGGGGCGTTTGTCGCCGAGGCGGGGGCGGGGCTGCTCCATGGGCGGCGCCAAGCCGGGGCCCATCCCCGGACGGGCCGAAGTGGGATGCTGCGGGCGCGGGCCGGGGCGCATGAGCGGACCGGCGGAACGTCCCGCGCCGGGGCCCTGGCGGGCGACCAGCGGCTGGCCGGGACGAATGGGGCCGCGATAAATGGGTTGGCCGGGGACGGGGGAACTGGGCGGCTTGGGAACCCCGGGACGCGGCGCGGCGGGCTGGGCCGGCATACTGGGGCGCGGCGCGGTGAGTTTGGCCACCAGATCGGCGCGCGGCGGAACCACGGGACGAGCCGCGGGCTGCCCCGCCAGAGGGCGGCCCGCCATGGGCGTGGTCTGCGCGGCCGGCGGGGCGCCGGCGGCGGGACGGAAAGCTTCCGGGCGTGGCCGGGGCGCGAGCGGCAGCCGGGGGGCGCCGGGGACCGGAGACCCGACGGCGCCGGGAGAGCCGGCGGGCGGGTGGGCCGCTTCCGTGGAAATGAGCGGAGCGCGCGGCCCGGAAAGAATCTGTCCCGGCCGGGGCGCGGCTGCGGCGGACGCGGGAATCGGTTTGGCTACCGGTGCGCTGGGGCGCCCTGGCGCGATCATGGCTACGGGAGGCATTTGGGCTGCGGGATGCGGCTGGGGCACGGTCGGCGGCGCATAGGCCGCACGCGGAGATGTCGTTTGGGGCGCATGGGTACCCGGAATGGCTACCGGAGGATGCACCGGACGCCCGGTTGCCAATGGCGGCCGGATGGGAGCGGCGTGCGCGGGGCGGCCGGCCTCGCTTGCCGCCGGCTGGTCCGGTTCGCCGGCCGCCGTTTCGGGAGCCGGAACGGGAGCCTCGGCAGGAGGCGCGGTCTCGACTTCCCGAGTCTCGGCGGCCTCCGGCTCTTCCTCGACTGCTATGGCCGAAGAATCGTCCGCGGCGCCGTAACCGTTCACTGGGGACTCCTTACCGTAGAGGCGCCGCAGCCTGATCGCAACGTCTTCGTCGATCGAGCTGGAGTGCGTTTTCTTTTCCGCAACGCCTAGTTCGGGCAGGCGATCCAGAATTTCATGAGCCTTGACTTCCAACTCCCGTGCCAGCTCGTTGATTCGAATCTTCTTCATAGATAAAACGATCTACTTCTCGTCGGCAGCCTCTTTAATCCGCAGTTGGAGCATGCTCTGGCCCCGCTCCTTTCGGATTGTCAGGGGGAGAACCCGCTTCCACCATGGTAGCAAACTGTTCCGAAGGCGCTTCAGTCTCCGCGGGAGCGCCGGCTTCGGCGGCTTCTTCCGCCGCCGGCGCGGCCTCCCCGGCGCTGGGAGCGGCCGATACAGGGGGAAGCTCCGCGGCCGGCGCGCCGCCGGCTTCGGTGTCGTCGGCTTTGGCTTCGAGTTCGGTTCCGGCTTCGTCAGGGCCGGCTTCCGCCGCGGCGGAAGTGGCTTCCGGGCGCGGTGTTTCCGAGGCCGGCGTTTCCGCCGCCTCAGGCGCAGGGGTGGGGGCCGGCTCCTCGAACTGGCTGTAGTAGGCCACCACGGTTTCCTGAATCTTCTCCACCATTTTCGGACCGATACCCTGGATTTCCTCCAGTTGTTCGGGAGTCATCTCGCCGAGACGCTCGACGGTGCCAATGCCCGCTTCGGCCAGCTTCTCGACGACCTTTTCGGGCAGGCCGTAATCGATGAGGACGCCCACCGGAGCGCCGGGCGTGACCAGCGCGGCCATCTGCGTCTCAACTTCCTGGCGCTTCTCTTCCTCGCTCTTGATATCGATTTTCCAGCCCAGCAGCTTGGCCGCCAGGCGGACGTTCTGGCCCTTCTTGCCGATGGCGAGGGAAAGCTGGGAATCGTCGACGATCACTTCCATGTGCTTTTCGAGCGGGTCGAGCACGGTAATGCGGCTGACCTTGGCGGGGCTGAGGGCGTGGCCGGCAAAAACCACCGAATCTTCGGAGTACTCGATGATGTCGATCTTCTCGCCGCGCAGTTCGCGAATGATGGATTGCACGCGCATGCCCTTCATGCCGACGCAGGCGCCCACGCTATCGACGTCGCGGTCGCGGCTCTGGACGGCGATCTTGGTGCGCTCGCCGGCTTCGCGGGCACAACCGCGAATGGACACGGTGCCGTCGTAGATTTCGGGCACTTCCTGCTCGAACAGACGCATGACCAGTTCGGGGGCGGCGCGCGAGACCACCACGCCGGGGCCTTTGCTGGACTTATCCACCAGGCGGATGATGCAGCGGACGCGGTCGCCGACCGAATAGCTTTCGAGGCGCGACTGTTCCTTCTTGGGCAGGCGGGCTTCGGTCTTGCCGAGGTCGAGGATATAGTCGGGGCCTTCCACGCGTTTGATGGTGCAGTTGACCAACTCGCCGGCGCGGCCGGAGTACTCGTTGAAAACGGTCTCGCGCTCGGCCTCGCGCACCTTCTGGAAAATCACTTGTTTGGCGGTCTGGGCCGAAATGCGTCCCAGCGCCTCGGTATTCTTGGGGATGCGGATTTCGGCGCCGATTTCGGCCTCCGGATCGATGCGGCGGGCTTCGGCGAGGGTCATCTCATGGGTGGCGTCGGCCACCGTTTCCACGGCTTTCTTGATGGCAAACAAGCTAATGGCGCCGGTCTTGGCGTCCATGTCGGCGACATAGTCTTCATTGGTGCGGTAGTGTTTGCGCGCCGCGATCAGCATGGCGTCCTTGACCGCATCGAGCACGATCTGCGGATCGATACCTTTTTCCTTGCTCAGAATCTCGATGGATTGAAAGATCGTTTCCAAGTTGCCCTCGTCTGTCGATTGGGTTCGTTGCCGGTGGGTTACCACTCGAACTTCAGGTGGGCTTTCAGCACCTGATCGAGACCGAAATGGAGTTGTTGGCCGGGCGCGGTTTCGAGCGAGACGACGCCGGCGGCGAAGCCGGCGAGCGTGCCTTCGAAATTACGGCGCCCGTCGACGGCGGCGCGCAGCGTAATTTGGATTTTCTTTCCCTGAAACCGCTGGTAGTCGGCGGGTTTGACAAGCTTGCGCTCGACACCCGGGGAGCTGACTTCGAGCGTGTACCGGCCGCCGGGGACCACGTCTTCCACATCCAGAATGGTACCGACCTGCTGCGAAACCGATTCGCAGTCGGCGTGAGTCACGCCTTCCGGCTTGTCGATCGAGATACGCACAAAACGGTTGTTTCCGCCGCCCTTGACTTCGACTTCGACCACTTCCAAGCCTTCGGAGCCGGCTACCCGCTCGGCGATTTCCTCGATTTTAGACGCTACCGCTTCCCGCATGATTCGCAATCGCGCGCGCCTAATAAAAAAGTGGGCTTTCGCCCACTCACTTGTTTCGACGCTACTATTCGATTGTAGCGTGTTTGGAGCGGAATGGGTAGCGGGGGTGCTAATCCGTTTTGGGCATTCCCCCGTATTCAACCCGACAACCGCTCCCTGGCGGTCGCGGCTTACAGGCGCCACGTGTTTGCATCCAGTTACAGAGAAGCCGCGACCGCCAGGGAGCGGTTGGCAATCGCCCATTCTCCCCCAAACGGTTAAGCATCCGTGTTAATTTGAGTGCGCGCGTGCTTAACCGATCCGGGAATTTCGCGGTTTAGGCGCGACAACCGCGCCCTATGACCGCGGCTCGGTCACGGGTGTACCGGGTAGTCGCACGGGTTTTCCCCGACGCTCGATCCGTAGCCAACGACACCAATCTGGTATGATAGGGCGACCATATTTGAGCGTTTCCTCGGTTTTCCTCGCGGGTGCATTCAAAAACAATCGGTCGTGGAAATAAGCGAGAGGCGGTAGGGAAAAAGGATGAGTCTGTTTTGGATGATCGCGATCACACTGGTGATCCTGCAAGTATCGGTGTTCTGCACGACCATATATCTGCATCGCACCAAGACGCATAAGGGGTTGGAATTGAACCCCATAGTCGGGCTGTTGATGCACCTGGAGCTGACCCTGTTCACCGGGGTGGTGCCGCGGCAGTGGGCCGCGGTACACCGCAAACACCACCACTTTTCCGACGAAAAAGGCGATCCCCACAGTCCCTACATCTACGGTATGTGGACGGTGCTGTTCGGCAACTATTTCTTCTACCGCAAGGAAGCGCGCAACCCGCAGACGATCCGCAAGTACACGCCGGACTGGAAGCCGGACGTGCTCGACCGCATTCCGGGGCTGGAGTATGGAGCGTTTGGCGGCATGGCGATTTTCATGCTGATGTTCGGGGTGTGGTGGGGCTTCGCGGCGTGGTGGGTCCACGTGATCGGGTATATCCTGCTGAACTCATCGATCAACAGTATCTGTCACATGGTGGGCTACCGGAATTTCGACAACAAGGCCACCAACCTGCAATCGATTGCCCTCATGACGGCCGGCGAGGGACTGCATAACAACCACCACCAATACCCCACCTCGGCGTTGTTCGCCGTGCGCAGGGGCGAGATCGATCTAGCCTGGTGGTTGATCCGCGCGCTGGAGACGTTTGGCCTGGCAAAAGTGAAGCCATTGCCCATGGCGAAAGCGGCGGCGTAAGGAGCTTTCAGCGGTCAGCGGTGGCGCGGGCTGCGAAGAGGCGGGTTGCCAACCTGCCCTACATGTCCGCGCTACTTATCCCCCGTGGCCAGCAATGTCTCGAAGTAGGGGGCTTCGGCTTCGCGGTGTACCACGGCGGTTTCCACATTGCGAAAGCCGGCGTTCTTGAGGCAGCGCTCCATTTCGAGCTCGGTAAATCCCAGCCAGAGGTCGGCATATAACTCCCGCGCCTGTTCGAAGTGATGGCGGTTGAGGTCGAGCACGGCCACGCGGCCGCCGGGTTTCAGGATACGCCGGGCTTCGGCAGCGGCGCGTTCGGGATGGCGGGCGTGGTGGAGGGCCTGGCTGAGAAAGGCCAGGTCCACGGTGCCGCTGCGGATGGGCACATCTTCCAGGTCGCCGAGCCGGTATTCCAGGTTGGCGATGCCGTGTTTGCGGGCGATTTCGGAGCCGAACTCGACCATTTTTTCGGAATTGTCGACGGCGATCACTTTCCTGGCGCGCTGCGCCATCAACTGGGAAATGGTTCCTTCGCCGGCGCCGAGATCGGCAATCACCATGGGCGGCATGAGCTTGAGGAGGGCTTCGGCCACGCCCTTCCAGGAGCGGCCGGGCACATACTGGCGTCCGAACTTGCCGGCCAGCTCGTCGAAGTAGAGGCGCATCTTGTCCTGCCGTTTGCGCAGGACCAGGCGCAGGGCTTCGCGATCTCCGGCGGATTCGGGCACTTCGGCGGCGGCGCTGCGCAGCACCGGCATGAGCTCGGCGGGAGCCTGCAGACGATAGAAGGCGTTCTTGCCGGTGCGCCGGTCGTCCACCATGCCGGCCTGCTTCAACTGCGCCAGATGGGTGGAAATGTGGCTTTGCCCCAGCCCCAGGATTTCCTGCAGCTCGGCCACGTTGAGTTCCTCCCGCTCGAGGACGAGGAGCAGGCGAAGGCGGTTGGGATCGGACGCCAGGCGCAGCGATTATAGAATTGACGCCATCGGCTTACGCAAATATAATATCAATGAATCAAGATTTCAAGATACGAGGATCTATGCAAACTGCCACGCTGGACCAAACCACAGCCGGCTTCCGGGTCGCCGACCTGAGCCTTGCCGAATGGGGGCGCAAGGAAATCGGCATCGCCGAACACGAAATGCCGGGATTGATGGCGATCCGCCGCAAGTACGCCAAGGACAAGCCGCTGGCGGGCGTGCGGGTGACCGGGTCGCTGCACATGACGATCCAGACGGCGGTGCTGATCGAGACGCTGGCCGAGCTGGGCGCATCCGTCCGCTGGGCAAGCTGCAACATTTTCTCCACCCAGGACCACGCCGCCGCGGCGATTGCGGCCTCCGGCGTTCCGGTATTCGCGTGGAAGGGCGAGTCGCTCGAAGACTACTGGTGGTCGACTTACCAGGCGCTCAGCCACGCGGACGGTAAGGGGCCGCAACTGGTCGTGGACGACGGCGGCGACGCCACCCTGCTGATCCACAAGGGCTATGAGCTGGAGAATGGGAGCACGTGGGTGAGCTCGCCCTCGGCCAGCCACGAAGAGCAGGTGATCAAGGACCTGCTCCAGCGGGTACACGCCGAACATCCGCGGCGCTGGCACGATATGGTGGCCGAATGGCGCGGCGTATCGGAGGAAACCACCACGGGCGTACACCGCTTGTACAAGATGCACGAAGCCGGCACGCTGCTGGTGCCTGCCATCAACGTGAACGATTCGGTGACCAAATCCAAGTTCGACAACTTGTATGGCTGCCGCGAGTCGCTGGCGGACGGCATCAAGCGGGCCACCGTCGTGATGGTGGCGGGCAAGGTGGCTGTGGTATGCGGCTACGGCGACGTGGGCAAGGGCTCGGCGCATTCGCTGCGCGGCATGGGAGCGCGGGTGGTGGTGACCGAAGTGGACCCCATCAACGCGCTGCAGGCGGCCATGGAAGGCTTCGAAGTGACCACGCTGGAAGACACGCTGGGGCGCGGCGATATCTACGTCACCTGCACGGGCAACTGCGAGATCATCACGCTCGAGCACATGCAGAAGATGAAAGACCAGGCCATCGTGTGCAACATCGGGCACTTCGACAACGAGATTCAGGTGGACCGGCTGAACGGGTCGGCGGCGGTGCGCACCAACATCAAGCCGCAGGTGGACCGGTACACATTTCCGGGCGGCAACAGCATTTTCCTGCTGGCGGAGGGGCGGCTGGTGAACCTGGGATGCGCCACCGGCCACCCGAGTTTCGTGATGAGCAACAGCTTTTCCAACCAGACGCTGGCGCAGCTCGATTTGTGGAAGAACCGCGACAGCTACAAACCGGGAGTGTATACCCTGCCAAAGAAACTGGACGAAGAAGTGGCGCGGCTGCACCTGGAAAAGATCGGCGTCAAGCTGACCACGCTCACCGCCAGGCAGGCCGAATACCTGGGCGTGCCGGTGGAAGGGCCGTACAAACCGGATCATTACCGCTATTGAAAGGTGGGGCATGCTTTAGCTTGCCCGTACAATTCTTGCTTTTGAAGACAAGCTAAAGCATGCCCCATCACGGAAATTGCGATACAGTGAAGTGAATTACCGCAGGAGAAGAAACCCTTGGCAGACAATCACAACTATCTTTTTACTTCGGAATCGGTGACCGAAGGCCACCCCGATATAATCGCCGACCAGTTTTCCGTCGCCGTGCTGGATGCGGTGTTGGCGGACGATCCCACCGGGCGGGTGGCGTGCGAGGTTCTGGTGACCACGGGCACGTGCATCGTGGCCGGCGAGATCACCACCAAGACGTACGTGGACGTGCAGAGAATCGCGCGCGGCACGATCGAACACGTGGGGTACAACGACGCCAGCTTCGGATTCGATTCGCACACCTGCGGCGTACACAACCTGATCCAGTCGCAATCGCCGGACATTTCGATGGGCGTCGACACGGGCGGAGCCGGCGACCAGGGAATGATGTTCGGGTATGCCTGCGACGAGACTCCCGAGCTGATGCCGCTGCCGATCATGCTGGCGCATAAGCTCGTGCGGCGTCTGAGCGAATCGCGGCGCCAGGGCGAGTTGGACTTTCTGCGGCCGGACGGAAAGAGCCAGGTGAGCGTGGAGTACGCGGGCAACCGGCCCAAGCGTATCGAAGCGGTGGTGATCTCCACCCAGCACAGCCCCGACATCGCCACCGAAGATCTGCGCGCGGAGGTGAAGAAGCACATCATCGACCGCGTGGTGCCGGCGGACATGGTGGATTCCCAGACCAAGTATCACATCAACCCGACGGGCCGGTTCGTGGTGGGCGGCCCGCACGGCGACACGGGTTTGACCGGACGGAAGATCATCGTCGACACCTACGGCGGAATGGGCCGGCACGGGGGCGGGGCGTTTTCCGGCAAGGACCCGACGAAGGTCGACCGGTCGGCGTGCTACATGGCCCGCTATATCGCCAAAAACCTGGTGGCGGCCGGCCTGGCGACGCGCTGCGAGGTGCAACTGGCTTATGCCATCGGCGTGGCCGAGCCGGTTTCGGTAAACGTGAACACCTTCGGAACGGGCGCAATTCCGGATACGCGCTTTACCGAACTGGTGCGGGAGAACTTTTCGCTCACGCCGCGGGCCATCATCGAAACTTTGAAACTGCGCCGCCCGATTTACCGCGCCACGGCGGCTTTCGGACATTTCGGCCGGACCGAAGACACCTTCACTTGGGAAGCCGCCGACAAGGCCGAGACCCTGAAGGAACAGGCCGGCGTAGCCCAGGCGGTAGGGCGGTAGGCGGCCGCGGCACGCCTTGGAAGGCGTTAAGAAATATAGCCACAGATGAACACAGATGAAGAAATCGAGGGATTTATCTGTGTCCATCGGTGGCTTGAATTTGAATTGTTCACAGCTTCACGGGAAGCCGGATGAGCCGGCCGGACGATGGCGCGGCTGAAGGCGGCACGGTGGTTGGCCGGTTTCTTCTCTTCACCGTCCTGCTGATCGTGTACGGGTCGCTTTTCCCATTCCACTTCGGGGCTCGCGCGGAGATACCGGACCCGGTTTGGACGCTGACGCACAACTGGCCGGCGATCGACCGCTATTTCTACCGCGACGTGGTGGTCAATGTATTACTTTACATGCCGCTGGGCGTGCTGGTTTTCGTCTGGCTGAGGGGCAGGCTGGCGCTTGTCCAGGCCGCCGTTTTGGGGCTGGCCGGGGGTGCGCTGTTGTCCGGCGGGATGGAATTTCTACAAGCGTTCGACCGGCCGCGCCAGCCTTCCCCCTTGGATCTCATTACCAACGTGCTCGGCACGGCGGCTGGAATCGCATTGGCGCGAACCTACGAGACCGCGCTGGCGCGTTTGAGCCGGCACCCCGCGCTGAAGGCCGCGCTTCGACCCAGCGGGGCGTGGCTTCTGCTTCTGTTTTGGGCCGCCAGCCAAGCCAGCCCGTTTTTCCCCAGCCTGGGCGTCTTCGCGTTTCGTCACAAATTGATGGCGCTCTCGAACCTGGGAGCGTTTCACTGGACGGACGTGCCGGCGATTGCGGTGGATTGCCTCGCGGTAGCGTGCCTGCTCGAAGCGGTGGCCGGCGCGCGAGCGTCGCGGCGCCTGCTGCCGTTCGTGCTGCTGCTGATCCCCGCCAAAATCCTGATCCAGGATCGCAACCCGCAGCTTGCGGAACTTCTCGGTGCGGCGTGCGCCGGGCTGGTATGGGGGTGCGGCTTCTGGCGTTATCGCAGGCACATTTTGGTGGTGGCCTGGCTGAGCGTGGCGGGTCTCATCGTACGCGGCCTGGCGCCCTATCATTTCCATGCGGCCGCGGGGCCTTTCTCGTGGGCGCCGTTCGGGGCCACGCTCAGTTACGATTATGCGGCCGCGATGCAGCCGGTTCTGCGGAAGGGATTTCTCTACGGGGCGAGCATCTGGCTGTTTTGGGCGGCCTGGCGCCGGCGCCTGGGGCCAACCATCGGCATCGCCGCGCTGCTGGCGGCGATCGAATGCGTACAGCGCCATCTGCCCGGCCGAACTCCGGAAATCACCGACCCAATTTACGCCCTGCTGCTGGCCATGATGCTGCGATGGCTGGAAACGGTTAGGCGGAGGCGCGAGCTTTCCGCGGAAGTCATCGAACAGAGAATTGAGCCACCGATAAACACCGATGAACACCGATAAATTCTTTTGTTCTTATCGGCGTTCATCGGTGGCTATACTTCTTTTCCACGGCAGGCACGCTAATCGATATCGAAATCCCGCAGCGGCGGAGGAGCATCGGGATTCTCCTTGGCGCGCTGAAACAGCTCGTCGAATTTCTTCTCGAGCACCTTGCCGTGCTGCCGTTCCGCCTCTACCTGTTTGCGGAACACCTCGTCGCGGCGCGCGCCTTCGCCTTTGAGTTTGGCCACTTCGGCGGCCAGGTCGGAAATAGCCGGCGGCTTTACCGCAACGGTATGGGCGATGACCGCGCGCGTCTCGGGGTCGATCTTCAGTTTCGCCTCGCAGCACGGGCACTCTACCTCGAACATCGCGTTCGCTTTCACTTTCGCCATATTCCCATCCTAGCCCAGGTGTGCGGTTTCGCAGTCATGATCGCGTACTCTCGATGCGTGTGTGCAACCGCTCCCTGGCCGTCGCGGCTCGGTTTAATGCCCTTTCCGCGACCGCCAGCGACGGTTGGCGCCGGCGCCAAGGCCTTCGGTCAGGCCCGAAAGGCGGACGGTTGTAAGAGAGGATTCAGGGGAGCTAAACGAGGGATTCGAGTAGCGAGGTGAGTGCAAGGGTGGGTTTGGGGAGGGCAACCGTCTTTCTTCGGGCCTGATCTATGCGTCTCACGACCGCTTCCCTTGCAATCGCGTTTCCAAACACTAACCGCCTTGAAATCAGTCGACGTGAATGTGGTGGTGGTGGTGGTGTCGGCCAAGTTGGCGCCGATGTGTACATTTTGTGTTTCCCTATGAAACGGTACCGGTGGTAACAGCGATGCTATAGTGTCGGTTGTGAGCCCGCAAGCCGAATCGGTGCTGGAATTGTTTCGCTCTACGGGCGCTTACCTGGAAGGCCACTTTCGCCTTACCAGCGGACTGCACAGCGCCGAATATCTACAATGCGCGCTGGTGCTGCAACATCCGCCGGCGGCGGAAAAACTGGGAAGGCTATTGGCGGAGGAGTTGCGCCGCGTGGCGGGCGGCGCGATCGGGTTGGTGATTTCGCCCGCCTTGGGAGGTATCGTCATCGGCCATGAAGTGGCGCGCGCCCTGGGAACGCGCTTCCTTTTTACGGAACGCGATGCGGCCACCGGGAAAATGGCGCTGCGGCGGGGGTTTTCGATCGCGGCGGGCGAGCGGGCGCTGGTGGTGGAAGACGTAATCACCACGGGCGGGAGCACGCGGGACGTGATCGAGGTTGCCCGCCAGTATGGCGCCAAGGTATTGGCGGCCGGCTCCATCATCGACGGCTCGGGCGGGCGCGCCGACGTGGGTGTTCCACGGGCGGCCCTGGCCACCATGCAGGTAGCCGCGCACTATCCGGAAGAGTGCCCTCTCTGCCGCCGCGGCGTGCCGCTGGTGAAGCCGGGTTCGCGGCCGGCCTGATAATACGATGCGCCGCATTCTGATCCGGCTCGCCTACGACGGCGGCGGGTTCCATGGCTGGCAGGTGCAGCCCGGCCTCCCGACCATTCAAGGGACGCTGGAAGAGATCCTCTCGAACATGGAAGGCCGGGCGGTGCAGGTCGCGGGTTCGGGCCGTACCGATGCCGGCGTGCACGCCCTCGAGCAGGTGGCCGCATTCAGCATCGAGAACCGCATTCCGCTGCCTAACCTGGAACGCGCCGTCAACCGCCTGTTGCCGCCCTCGATCCGCATTCTCTCCGCCGAAGAAGCCGCGCCCGAGTTTCATCCGCGTTTCGACGCCACCGCCAAGAGCTACGAGTACCGCATCGTACGCAGCCCCGTGTGCGGGCCGTTCGAGTGGCCTTACGCGCACCACTATCCCTATCCGCTGGACGAGGCGAGGATGGCGCGGCTGGCGGAAGTCTTCCGCGGCGAACACGATTTCTCGGCGTTCGCCGCCGCCGACGAGCGTGACGCGCTGGGACGCTCGAAGGTGCGCACGATTTTCTCCTCGGTGCTGGAGCGCGCTCCCGGCCGGCTGACCTACCGCGTCCGGGGCAGCGGGTTTCTGAAACACATGGTGCGCAACCTGGTGGGTACGCTCATCGAAGCCGGCCGCGGCAACCTGAGCGCCGAATCGTTTCCCAGCCGGTGCGGCCCGACGGCGCCGGCCAAGGGCCTCTTTCTGGTCTCGGTGGAGTATCCGGCGCCATCCGATCGGCGGAAGAATACGAACAGCGGGTACAATAGGCTTGAAGACGATGACTAAACTTATCGGTTGTCTGCTGGCGCTATCGGCCGTATTCTGCCTCATCCTGCAGGCTGACCAACCCAAGAGCGACGATCTGATCGCGGATCAGGTCGCCATCAAGCTGACCTCCGACCCGATCGTCAAGGGCGGCGCCATCAAGGTGAATTCGGAGCAGGGCGTGGTCACCCTCACGGGCGCCGTGGGAACCAAGAAGCAGAAGGACCGCGCGTCTTCGCTGGCGAAGAAAGTCAAGGGTGTCAAGCAGGTCCAAAATAACATCGTTGTGCAGAAGACCCTGAACCAATGACCCGGGCGGCGGCCGGCTGGCTGGCGGCGGCGGCGCTGGCGGCCACTCTTGACGGCCAGGATTTCGCCAACTTTCGCACCGAGTTGTTGGCCAAAGGCTACGTTTTCACGCAGGGACCGGCTTGGTCCCAGCAGGGATTTTTGATTTTCAGCGACACGCCGTCCGACCTATTGTTGCAGTGGACGCCGGGCCGCGATCCGGTGGTGTTTCGCGAGGACGCCCACGGCCCATGCGGCAACGCGTTCGATTCGGAGGGCCGGTTGTATACCTGCGAATCCCGGGCACGCCGCGTGACCCGCACGGGAAAAAAAGGCTCCGTCACGGTGGTCGCCGAGCGCTGGGAAGGCAAACGGCTCAATGCGCCGGCCCAGATCGTCATTTCGCGGAACGACCACGTTTACTTTACCGACCCCGCCTTTGCCAGCCAGTCGGACCACCGCGAGCTCGACTTTTACGGCGTGTACCACCTGCCGCCGCGCGGACCCATGAAACTGGTGGCACGCCTTTCCACCCGCCCCACCGGCGTCGCGCTTTCCCCTAACGGCCGCGTGCTCTACGTGGCCAATGCCGACGAACGCACGGTGACGGCGTACGACCTGGACCGCGCCGGCGACGCCACGGGCCAGCGAGTGTTGATCTCCGGCATCGACGGCGTGCCCGGCGGCATGCAGGTGGACGAAAAGGGCAACCTCTACGTGGCGGCCAGGGGAATGGCCATCTACAGCCCGGGGGGCAAACTGCTGCACACCATCCCGACGCGCGAGGGGGCGTCCAATTGCGCTTTCGGCGAAGCCGACGGAAAGACCCTGTTCATCACCGCGCGCGGCAACGTTTACCGCGTCCGCACGGACGCCAAAGGGGAAAATTGAGGTGGCGGGGGCGAGCCCGCTTTTCTCACACAGCTTCGTCGCGAGGCGCGCCAGAAGGCCGTGGATACGAGGCGCGCGACATTCAGCGCGCGGAGGCATACTTGGACAGTATGTTGAGCACGCTGAACGAGCGCAACGAAGTAGACGCGGCCTTATCGCGC
>JBKQVG010000053.1:0-17298 GCA_052325345.1 Bryobacteraceae bacterium | reverse complement strand
TAGTCGGCGAGTTCGTCGCGCTCGAGCAGACGATCGATCAGAGCGCCGCGTTTGCCGGCATCCGGATCGTGCAGGAACCGGGCGGCCTCCTCCGGAGTGGGGAGCGTGCCGATGACGTCCAGATACGCCCGCCGTAAAAAGACCTCGTCCGAGCACGGTTTGGAGGGCTCGATTCCCAACTGCTTCCAACGGGCAAAGGCCAGATCGTCGATCCGCCCGTGGGAAGCAATCGGGCCGGCGCTCTCGAAGGGAGCTGCCGGCTCCCTGGAGATCGTACCGGCAATCGCCGTCGCCAGAAACGGAAACAGGGCGAAGAAACAGCGCATGGTGCCCGCCTATCGGACCGACTCGGTTCGGAACATGGCGATGGCTTCGATTTCGATCAACAATTCCGGCCGGCACAGGATGGCCTGTATGCCGGTGGAAGCCGGCAGGGGGTCAAGGGCCTGCTCCCGATAGAAAACGGTGCGTTCCTCGTTGAAGGCGGCGTAATCGCGCTCGATATCGCGCAGATAGCAGGTGGTCCGAACCACATCCTTCCAGGTGGCTCCCTCCGCTTCGAGCAGGCCGGCGATGTTCCAGAACGTGCGGCGGGTTTGTGCCCGAAAATCTCCGATATGGACGCTTTGGCCCAGATCGTCGATACTGGCCGTGCCGGAGATGAGCAGGACCGCCAATCCATTCAGGTCGACGCGCATCCCGCGAGAAAATGAGCTCGGCTGCGAATAATCGTAAGCTTCGTTCAGGACCCGGGGGTTCGAGATGGCGCGCTTTCGGACCGGCACTGCGGCCAGGGTTTGGAGGATGTCGGGTTCCATAATCATAAATATGGAACCCGATTGTCCTAAAAAAGTCGCTCGTAGGGCAGCGAAGGAATGATCGGGCCAGTGGCGGCCCCGCTCCCTTTGGTGGCGGCCCGGTCAGGCGCGGCCGTGCAGGAGGGTGTCTTCGGCCAGCGAGCTGGGATCGTGGAACGATTGCATGGAATCCAGCGATTCGAGAACCCGTTCCAGCAGGCTATCCGTCTGCGAGACGGTGGCCTTCAGGGCGTCGAGCGAGCGGCTCTGTGAGCCGACCCGCTGGTCGAGCGAGGCCAGGACTCTCGCCAGGGCGTCTTCCTTCTGGGCGACCGAGGTCTTCAGCGTATCGAACTCCTTGGTCTGACTGGCGAACCGGTCTTCGAGCGAATGCACCATCTTGCTGAAAGCCTGCTTTTCATCGGCCGCTTGTGCCACCGATGTCTTCAGGGCGTCGAACTGACCGGCAAAGCGTTCCTCGAGGGAACTCACCATCTTGGTGAACGCCTGCTTTTCTTCTGCGGCGGCGGCGGACTGTGCCGAAGCCTCGGGCGCCGATTGTAACGAGTCGAGCGACTCCAAAACCCGCTCGAGCAGGCTGTCGGTCTGGGTGACGGTGGTCTTGAGGACTTCGATCGAGCCAGCTTGGCTGTTCATCCGCTCGTCGAGGGAAGACATGGTCTTGGAAAGCAGTTGCTCCATGGCGGATACAATATCCGCGGTGGAGGGCACTTCGTTGAACCTGGCGTCATGCTCGGCGAGGCGCGCTTCCACCCGATCGAAACGTCCCGCCGTCTCGGAGTGCTGGCCGGCCATGCGCGATTCCAGGTCAGCCAGAGACTTCTTTAGTTCACCGGCCAGTTTCGGGTCTACTTCTCCACGAAGCCGGCGAGCCCCAGTAATTGCGCCCGCAGCGATTCCGGCAATGAAAATCGCGATGCGTGGAAGGTAGTCAGCAGTTCGTGCCATGCGTGATTCTCTTATAATACTTTTCCGGTATCTCTTGCAAGTACTACAGTTAGTGAGCAAAGTACTAAGTACGTAACGGAATTGCCCGAGGTAAGCGATGCTGGCATTCTATTTAAGCAAGATCCTTTACGGCAGGAGAATTCTGGTTGAACAATCGCGCGGAGTCCGGGGCCGCCGTCGACCAAACACTGACCTCGCCAGTCTTCACGGAATGCGACCGCGTCGGGTACATTCTGTGGCAGAGCGCGCACGCGCAGGCTTTGCTGGGGGCACGGGCCGGCTTGGCCGAGGCGCTCACGGCGGGTGCGGGCGTGTGGAGCGTGACGTGTCTGCTCGATTTTCCCCAGCGTGTCTGGTTGGGGTTGGAGCCGCTCGTCACGCCTGGGACGGGCGCCCATCCGGCTGCCTTCACTCTGCGCCACTTGGAGGGCCGGCTGCTGGGGCACTACTTTCACTTGCGCGAGGCGGAACAGAGTATTGCCGAACGGGTGAAACGGGGGCGTAGGCGCGCTGGTGCGGGGCAATTGATTCAGCACGTGGAGCGGGAACGGCAACGCTTGGGGCGTGAGCTGCACACTGGCGTGGGGCAGATGCTGGCAGCCATTCGTCTGCAGGTGGAAACGGTAGAGGCCTCGATACCCGACCCGCCGCCCGCCGCCCAGCAGGCCCTGGATCGGATTTCGCTGTTGGCGGGCGAGGCGCTCGAACAGGTGCGGGCGGTTTCGCGCCGGCTGCATCCGCCGATATGGCAACGCCTTACCCTGGAAGATGCGCTGCGGCAAATGTGGGTTTCGAGCGGCGTGCCGGAGAAGTTTGCCGCCACCGCAACGATCCCATCGCTTTCCCACGATCCGGAGCCGGAGATCAAGGCGCTGGTCTACCGCGCCGCGCAGGAGGCAATCTCGAACCTGGTGTCCCATTCGGGGGCCACCGCCGCGCGGTTGAGCCTGAGCGAGTCAGAAGACTGGCTGCATCTCACGGTATGGGATAACGGGGGCAGCTTCGATGTGGCTGCAATATGGGATGCGCCCGCCAACGTGACCGGTGGCCTGGGGTTGCGTTCGCTGCGCGAGGAAGCCGACGCGGTCGGAGCAACCGTGCGCATCGAGAGTGGTCCGGCGGGTACCGGCCTGATAGTGGCGGCCCCCTTCGAACCTAAGGAACCGGAATGAGCCGAAAAATCGGAACGAAAGGCTACACGCGAGGACAAGATGCAGCAGAATGATAGAAATGTGACCGTCGTGCTGGCTGACGACCACGAGATTGTGCGCGAAGGTTTCGCCTTGATCTGCGAAGAAAGCGGGTTGCGAATCCTGGGCCAGTGCGCGGACGGCGTGGCGGCGCTGGACTTGGTCATGAGTCTCAAGCCGGACCTGGCCATTCTCGACCTCGAAATGCCGAAACTCAATGGAATTGAGGTGATCCGGCAACTGAAAGCCCGCGGTTCCAACGCCAAGCTCATGATTCTTTCCATCAGCCGCGAAGACCAACGGGTAATGGAAGCTCTACGCGCGGGGGCGGACGCCTACATTCTCAAGGACGGCCCCAAGCGCCATCTTATTGATGCCATCGCCTTTGTGAGCGATGGCGGGGTTTACGTTTCGCCCCTATTGCGGGGCGTGGGCATCTTTACACGGGCCGCGGCGGCCGCTCAGGAAGACCCGCTGGCAGTGCTCAGTCCGCGTGAACTCGAAGTATTCACCCACCTGGTGAACGGCTTGCGGGCTAAGGATATCGCAGACCTGCTGCAGATCAGTCCGAAGACCGTGGATACCTACCGCGCCAGTCTAATGCGAAAACTTCAGGTCCGCGACCTTGTGAGCCTGGTGAAATTCGCCATCGAGCATAACCTGACGTCTACTTCTCCAACGCGGTGACCAGCGTACCGCTGGCGACTCGGATTTCTCGGATTCGCTGGTAGTCCTCCAGCGAGCGAATGAGATCTTCGACTGCGTCGCGGCGTTGATACAGCCGATCCAGTGCGCGTCGGCGGATCACATTCGCCGACAGGAGGCGTCTTCTGTCCGCCGAAAACGCCGATGGAATCACGATGGGATTCGTCATTTTGTAGATTTGTCCTAGTACCGATATAGGGTAATCAGGGAAATCAAGGGCCAGTATAGCGGCAGAATCCGTAGTCGTGCAAGGAAAATCTTAAAGGTTTTAACAGGTTTTTTCTGGTACCAGATCTGGTAAATACTAGAGCGTCCTGTCCGAGGCAATTCTCGTCTCAAAGATGACACCCGGAAGGCGCCGAAAGCTCACGGCGCGGAAAAGGGCTCCAACCGTACGGCGAGCCAGCGGAAACGGCTGACGCGGCATTTTGGGCGTGCCGCAACTCTTTCTGAAGCATCGCCGTGCGGGGGAGGTGCGTATCCGAACGGTGCCTGAGTTTCGCGGGAACGTGTCGGCGGGGAAGGACTGCGCCAAAGCCGAACTTCGCCCTTGGGTGGGAGTCCCAGCGCCATTTCACCCAGCATCTGACCCAACGATAACTTGCTTTTGCCCCAGGTTTCGCCAACGGCGTAATTTGGCTTGAAAAGCGCCGAATTTTGCTACAGGATGATAATAAAAGGCTTGAGGATCTTAAATCGCCGGCCTTAGACTATGGTCCTGCACATGCAGACGGTGGTTGGCTCGGTAGCATCCATCGCTCTGGCTGGGTTGTCTCCCAGCGCTGGCGGTGCAGAAGAATCCTGGTTCCTATTTTTAGCGGAGAACAAGCGCATGCGGACTTCTTCAGTTTCCTCGGTAATACGGTACGCCCCGGTGGCAGTGGCGATCATCGGGTCGGCCCTTCTGTTGAGCGCGGCCAAGAAAAGCAACTTCACGCCTCATGAAAAGGCATTTTACGCGGACCCGTCGGTGGTCGAATATGTGAACCCCGGCCTGAACATTACCGTGGTTTCGGCCAAAATCGCCGCCAACGGAACGATCAGCGTCCAATACCAATTGACGGACCCCACGGGTGCTGCTCTGGATTCGGCAGGCGTGGTCACGCCTGGTCCCGTCTCTTTGAGTTTCCTGGCAGCCTATATTCCAAGCGGACAGGAGCAGTACAGCTCCTACATTACGCATTCGGTCGCGGCGGCCACCGGCAGTGCGACCGCTACGCAGGCTACTTCGGATTCCGGTGGAACCACGCAAACGGTCTCGACCGGAACCTACATTTATACTTTCAAGACGGTGGCGCCGACCGGATTCAATGCCAACGCAACCACCCGAATCGGCATTTACGGCTCGCGTAACCTGACGCAATGGGACCTGGGCACGAGCTACGCCGATACGACCTACGACTTCATTCCGTCCGGAACCGGCACCCCAACTCCGCGCGACGTCGTGCGCAATGCCGATTGCAACAACTGCCACGGAAGCGCTGTCACCACGACCACTACCAACGGCCTGGCCGCGCACGGCGGATCGCGCCGCAGCGTGGGCCTCTGCATTATCTGCCACCAGCCGCAGACCTCCGATCCGAACACCGGCAATAGCCTGGATATGAAGGCTTTCATTCATCAGATCCACATGGGCAGCTCGCTGCCCAGCGTGCAGGCCGGCACGCCCTACCAGATCGTCGGCCATCTGAATGCAGTGAGCGATTGGTCCACCGTGGTGTATCCCGCCAACGTGCAGCGCTGTCAGACCTGCCACAATCCGAAAAACGGGGCGGCGCAGACCGGCGCCTGGCTCACCAGCCCGTCGCGCGCGGCATGCGGTTCCTGCCACGACAACGTGAATTTCGCCACCGGCCAGAACCACGTGAATCTGCCGCAGTATAACGATAACCAGTGCTCGACCTGCCACGCATCGCAGGCGACCAACGACTTCGACGCTTCTATTCCAGGCGCACATGTGGTGGCGGAGGACTCGACCACGATTCCGGGCATCAACTTCACCCTGGTGAGCGTCGCCAACGGCGTGGCGGGTAAGGCCCCCACGGTTACATTCACGGCCAAGACCAACAGCGGGACTCCCATCCCGATGAGCTCGTTCTCCAGTATCTCGATGACCATGACTGGCCCCACTACCGATTACGGCGCCGTCAGCTTTGGCTCGGCCGTTACCACCCCCGGCTACGTCACCGAAAGCATCTCGGGAGCGACCTGTGGCAGCAGCGGGACTTGCACCTATACCTTTACTCATCCGATTCCGGCCGGCGCCAAAGGAACCTACGCCATCGGCATCGAGGGCCGCATCAGTATCACGCTGCAGCCCGGCACTGTCGTGGCCACCACGACCAACTACGCCGGCGCCAACCAGGTGATCTACTTCTCGGTCGACGGTTCTCCCGTTACCCCGCGCCGTGCCCCAGTCGCGCTTGCCAATTGCAATGCGTGCCACTACAAGCTGGAACTGCACGGATCGCTGCGAAACAATACGGCCTACTGCGTGTTCTGCCACAACCCGTATGACACCGACGCTTCCACGCGGGTTAGCGCAACGGTGGCCGCGGACAAGGCCCTGCCGCCCCAAGGAATCAACTTCGCCATGATGGTCCACAAGATCCACACCGGCGTGAACCTGGAGACCAACTTTAACCAGGACTATATCATCGTAGGCTTCGGCGGAAGCCACAACTCTTTCGGCGCTGCGTTCGCTACCGTCCCGGCTTCGATTCCCAACACCGGCGTCCGCTTTCCGGCGATGGGTCCGACGGGTTCGGTTCAGGACACGGCGGAGTGCTACATGTGCCACACCAACGGCGCCGAGGCGATCCTGCCCATCGGCAAGAACCCCGTGACCGACCCGCAAGGTCTGTTGAACCCCTCGCCGGCCACTACCTCGGCTTGCACCGCATGCCATCTCAATACTTCGGCATTCGCGCACGCCGCTTCCGAGACCGATCCCAAGTTGGGTGAAAGCTGCGATGTGTGCCACGGAACGGGCGCGCAATTTAGCGCGACCCAGGTGCACGCCGGCCAGTAGCCTGATCGCCCGAAGCGGCCGTGCCCCCTCGCGGCCGTTTCGGGCGAGGCACAGGTTTTCATACGGAGATTTGAGTCATGCGGAATTCTTCAAAAGCACGGGCCATCGCCGGTCTTCTCCTGGTGGTCCTCCTCGTCGCCGGAGCCGCTCTGGTAGCGGCTGCCGACCGCAAACCGGCTTTGACGGTTCACGACAAAGCCTATTACGCCGACGCGAACCTGGTCGACTACGTCCAGCCGGGGCTGGTGATCAGCGTGGTTTCGGCCAAGATTGCCAGCGACGGCACCATCAGCGTCGACTACAAGCTTGCCGACCCGAACGGAGCGGCCCTCGATTCCGCCGGTATTGTTACCCCGGGGGCGATTTCGGTCAGCTTCCTGGCGGCATACATTCCCCCCGGGCAGGCGCAGTACGCTTCGTATATTACACATAGCGTCACGGCGGCCAACAGTTCGGCCACGGCCACCCAGCCGACCGCCGATTCCGGCGGCACCACCACCACCGTCAACCAGGGCGAGTACATCTATACCTTCAAGGCCAAGGCGCCGGCCGGTTTCAGCGCCAATGCCACCACCAGAATCGGCATTTACGGTTCGCGCAACCTGACGCAATGGGACCTGGGTACGAACTACGCCGATACGACCTACGACTTCATTCCGTCCGGAACCGGCAACCCAACTCCGCGCGACGTCGTGCGTACAGCCGACTGCAACGCCTGCCACGGCAGCGCCATCACCACTACCAGCACCAACGGCCTCGCCGCGCATGGCGGCTCGCGCCGCACCGTAGACCTCTGCATCATGTGCCACCAGCCGCAGAATTCGGACCCAAATACCGGCAACAGCCTGGATATGAAGGTTTTTATCCACCAGATTCACATGGGCAGTTCGCTCCCGAGCGTCCAGGCCGGCGCGCCCTACCAGATCATTGGCTACCAGAATTCCGTGAACGACTTCTCGACCGTTGTTTTTCCTGCCAATGTGGAGCGCTGCCAGGCCTGCCACAACCCAAAGAACGGGGCGGCGCAGACCAACGCTTGGATGACCACGCCTTCGGCCGCCGCATGCGGCTCCTGCCATAACAACGTCAACTTTGCCACCGGCGCCAACCATCCCGGCGGCGCGCAGGCCAATGACACCCAATGCGCCAGTTGCCACATTCCGCAGGGCACGCAGTCGTTCGATGCATCCATCATTGGCGCCCACACCATCGCCGACCAGGCGCCCGAGCTTGGCGGCCTTAACTTCAAATTGCTCCAAGTGTCCAACGGCACGGCCGGCAACAAGCCCACCGTCACCTTTACGGTTCGCGACAAGACCGGCGCCGGTATCGCCATGAGCAATTTCACCACCGGCAGCAACTCCCTTTCGCTTACAATGGCGGGTCCGACCAGCGATTACGGCTACACCAGCTTCGGCTCGGACGTCACCACGCCGGGCTACGTGACCGAGTCGGCCACCGGTGCGTCCTGCACCGGCGACGGCACGTGTCAATACACGTTCACCCACGCCGTTCCGGCGAAGGCCACCGGCACCTATACCATCGGCATCGAAGGCCGCCTCTCCGCTACGCTTTTCACGGGCACCCCGCAACAAACCACCACCAATTACGGCGGCACCAACCAGGTAATCAACTTCTCGGTGGATGGTACGCCGGTTGCGCCGCGCCGCACCATTATCACGATGGCCAATTGCAACGCCTGCCACTCCTACCTGGAAGTGCACGGCGACCTTCGCAACAACGTGCAGTATTGCGTGCTGTGCCACAACCCCAGCGAGACCGATTCCAGCACGCGCCCGTCGGCTACGGTAGTATCGCAAAGGTCGTTGCCCAACCAGGGTGTCAACTTCACCATGATGATTCACAAGATCCATAGCGGAGTGAACCTGGCGGCCGACGGCGCATCCTATACCATCATCGGGCACGGCGGTAGCGTGAACGACTTTGCCTACGCGTTCACTTCCGTCCCGGCTCCGATTACCAACACCGGCGTCCGCTTTCCGGCCATGGGTCCCAGCGGCGCGGTTTATGACACGGCGGAGTGCTACATGTGCCACAGCGGCGGCTCGGAAGCCGTGTTGCCGGTCGGCAAGAACCCGGTGACCGACCCGCAGGGGCCGATCAACCCGGCGCCGACGACCACCTCGGCGTGCACCGCTTGCCACGTGCTCGCTTCCGACTATGCTCACGCCAAGGCCAACACCAGCGCGCAGTTCGGCGAAGCCTGCACAGTCTGTCACGCAACCGGCGCCGCTTATGACGCCACCCAGGTTCACGCCGGCCAATAACGGTTACAGGTTACCGTCATGCATCGACCGCAAGTGCGCCTCGCGAACCGTCCCGCTCTGTCCGCCAACCGTCGCTTTCGCGCGCTGGGGCTGGCGATCGCCGCGGCGGCGGTCGCGTGGGTGACGTTGTCTTCGGGGAGCGCGCGGGCCCAAACGGAGGCCAAGCCCGCCGCCAAGGAAGCCGCCAAGCCCGCCGCTCCCCAAACTCCGGCCAAGCTCGAATACATGGGCTCGGAAACCTGCGCCATGTGCCACGAAGACTTGGCCAAGGCTTTTCAACAGAACCCCCACCACCTGGTGGATACCGACAACAAATACAAGCACGTCGGGCAAGCGTGCGAGGCCTGCCACGGTCCCGGCAGCAAACACGAAGATTCCGTGAATGCGGCCGATATCCGCAATCCGGCCAAGCTGCCGGCGGCGGAGGCGGACCGTATCTGCCTTTCGTGCCATTTGAACCAGCCTACCCACGTTGGCCGCCTCAATGGCAGCCATGCCAAGAATCAGGTGAGCTGCGTTTCCTGCCACTCCATTCATAAGAATGGTCCAAACGGACTGGTGCCGCGCAAACCGGTCGACATCAACCACCTGTGCGCCGGTTGCCACCAGGACGTGTGGGCCAGCTTCCAGCGGCCTTACAAGCACCGCTTGCCGGAGGCCGCCATGAGTTGCGTGGATTGCCACAACCCGCATGGCACGCTCCTGCCCCATAGCCTCCAGTTGGTGGAAGGCAACGAACCGGCTTGCGTGAAGTGCCACGGCGATAAGCGCGGCCCGTTCACCTTTGCCCACGCGCCGGTACAACTGGAAGGATGCACTGCCTGCCACGAACCGCACGGCTCGGCCAATCCGCGTATGCTGACACGCGCCCAGGTTTACTTCGTGTGTCTGGAATGCCATGCCAACCTGGCGCAGCCCACGGTGGCGGCAAACGGAACCATCGGCACCGTGCCCCCGGCGTTCCATGATCTGCGCAACCCCCGCTTCCAGAACTGCACCATCTGCCATCAGAAGATACATGGCTCCTACGTGAGCCGGGATTTCCTGAAATGAGATATTTTTGGACCTTTCTGCTGCTGGCTTCGGGATACTTCCCGGTCTTTGGGCAATCGGCGCCGCCCGCGCTCCCTCCTGGCGATGCCCAAACGGCGCCCGCAAAACCGGATGCACAGCAAACGCCACCGGCCGCGGCGCCCGCGCCCGCACCCGCCCAGGCCGCCCCCGCCGCTTCCGCCGCCGCGTCCCCGGTGCCCTCCACCGAACAATGGATCACCGGCAGCTTCGACGTGGGCTACCGCTGGACGGGCACTTCGGGCAGCATGGACGAGTACCGCAGCGTCGTCAACCTCAACCCCGGTCCCCGCCTGCTCGATATCGATCTGACCATTCTGGACCCCAATAAGCGTTTTTTCGACCGCCTGGACGCGCGCGCCAGCGGCTGGGGCGATCCTTATAACTCCGCCCACGTCGGCGCCTCCAAGCTTGGTATATACGATTTCCGCTTCGACTATCGCAACATCGCCTATTTCAATGCCGTGCCGAGTTTCGCCAACCCTGGCGCCCCGGCCGGGTTCAACGAGCAGGCCTTCGATATTCACCGCCGCATGATGAGCGCCGACCTGGACCTGCTTCCCGGCAAACACTTCGTTCCGTATCTCTCGTTCGATCACAATTCCGGCTATGGACATGGCGTCGATACCTATGTGGACTCGTCCAGTAACGAGTACGCCGTGCCCACCCTGCTGCGCGACGCCACCAATAACTACCGCGGCGGCCTGCGCATCGAGTATTCGCGCTTTCACGTTTCGCTCGAGCAGGGCGGCACCACTTACAAAGACGACGATTACGCTTCCGACACCGGCACCGAGTTCGGCGACAATACTCAGCCGCTGCTGGGCCAGGTGCTGACCCTTTCGAGCCTCAAGCAAACCTACGGAATTCGTGGCAGCAGCCTTTACAGCCGGGCCTTGCTCACCGCCAGGGCCACGCCCTGGTTGGACGTCTACGCACAATTTCTCTATAGCGAGCCCAAGACCACGGTGAATTACGTGGATATCGCCAACGGCAACTTCGCCCTGCTGAGCTCGCTTCTGTTTTACAGCGGCCAAGTGAACCTGGGAACCGGCAGCGCCAATCAACCCCATACCACCGCCAGCGGCGGATTCGAAATGCGGCCGCTCAAGCGCGTGCGCGTAATGGGCACCTGGATGACCGACCGCTACCACGACGCCGACTCGCCGCTGCTGAGCCAGCAGATCTACCTCACTCCAACCACGCTTGGACCCGATCTCATCACCGGCCTCAATTACACTCAGTACGTAAACTACAACCAGGGCGAAGTCAACGTCCTCTACGATGCCGGCAAACGGCTCACCCTGCGCGCCGGTTACCGCCGCGTCTGGGGCGACGCCACGGAACTGGCGGGGCAGCTCAGCCAGACCGGCCTGCTGGCCGCGGGCCAGCTCCAGCGCAACATCGCTCTGGCCGGCGCCACCTACCGCGCTTTTGAGAAACTGTCGGTGAACCTGGATTACGAAGGCGCTTCGAGCGACCACATTTATTTCCGCACCAGCCTGAACGACTATCAAAAGGGCAGGGCGCGGGCGCGCTACCAACTGGCAAGTACGCTGACTTTGCAGGCCCGTTTCCAGATTCTCGACAATCAAAACCCGGACCCCGGCATTCGCTACGATTTTCAAAGCCGCGACAGTTCGCTAGGCCTGTTTTGGACGCCCAAAGGCGCCAAGCGCATCAGCGTGTCGGGTGAGTATGACCGTTCCACTTTGCGCTCCAACATTACCTACCTCACGCTGCCCGCTCTGGGATCGGCGGTGTCGGATTACCGCAATAACGCGCACACGGTCACCGCTACCGTCGACGTAACCCTGCCCGGCAACGCCAAACTGAGCGTGGGCGGATCGCTGTTCCTGTCTTCGGGCAGCCAGCCCGCCAATTACTACCAGCCGCTGGGGCGGTTTTCCCTCCCCATCGGCAAGCATGTGTCCTGGAACACCGAGTGGCAGTGGTACGGCTTTGGTGATACCTTTTACGGGTACGAAGGTTTCCGCACGCACGTGGTAACTACCGGGCTGCGGGTGACTCGTTAGGAGGCTGGCCATGGCGAACGTTCACAGACTGAGTTTGGCAGTACTGCTGGCGTCGAGCGCGTTTGCCGCCGACATTCAGGGCAACGCCGAAAGGGGCGCGAAGCTCTTCCAAACCGAGCAGTGCGTCCACTGCCACAGCATCAACGGGAGAGGCGGCACGGCGGCGCCGGACCTGGCGCGCCGCATGGACCGCGATTACACGCCCGCGGTCATGGCCAGCCTGATGTGGAACCACGCTCCCGAAATGTGGGCCGGCATGAAGAGCCAGGGCATCGTCAGGCCGTCCCTCAGCGCGGAATCCGCCGCCGACCTGTTCGCTTATTTCCTGGCGGCGCGCTATTTTGAAAAACCCGGCGACGCCGGGCGCGGCAAACTCGCCTTCCACGCGAAGCACTGCGACGCCTGCCACGGCATCGATAGCGCCATCCCCGGCGGCGGTCCGCCGGTCTCGCATTGGGAATCCCTCGCCGACCCGATTGCCCTGGTGCAGCAGATGTGGAACCACGGCGCAAAGATGCGGGCGGCTTACGCGGCGGCGTCCATCAAATGGACCGAACTCGCTCCCCAGGAACTCACCGACATTCTGGTCTATCTGCAAAACCTGCCCCAGATGCGCCATCATGCCGAAAGTTTCGAGTTCGACCTTTCCGGCGGCGGCGCCGCTCTGTTCGCGTCCAAGGGCTGCACCGAGTGCCACAAGGGCAATATGGCGCTGGAAAACCTCCTCCGCAATCAGACCCTCACCGAGGTCGCGGTGGACATGTGGAACCACCAGCCGTCCATGAAACAGCCGTCGCCGGTTTTCACCCTGGCAGAGATGCGTGAGATTATCGGCTACCTTTGGACCAGGCAATATTTCCGCGGCGAAGGCAATCCGGGCCGCGGCAAGAAGGTATTCGAGGAAAAGCATTGCGCCGCCTGCCATGACCAACCCGGCAGCGGAGCCCCCGATCTCGGCGCCGCCAAAGGTCAGTATTCCGATATCAGCATGATGGCCGCCCTATGGCAGCACGGCCCGCGCATGTTGGAGCTCATGGGCGAGCGCAAACTCCCCTGGCCGCGTTTCGACGCCAAGCAGATGTCCGACTTGATCGCCTATCTGAATTCGCGGTGAGGTGGAGACCGTCCGCCGCCTTTCTGCCACAATGAAGCCATGTCCGTGGCTTCCGAGTTTCTGTCTTATTCAGCCGAAAAGCTGGAGTTGTATCTCGATCGCATCGAAACCTGCGTCGACAAGCTCACCCCCGAACAGGTCTGGGCCCGTCAATCGGAGAACGAAAACGCGGTCGGGAACCTCATCCTGCACCTGGAAGGCAATATCCGCCAATGGATCTTGGGCGGCGTGGGCGGCCAAACCGATAACCGCGACCGCAATGCCGAGTTCGATGCCCGCGGCGGTGTCCCGCCGGACCAACTGAACGCCCGCCTGCGCGCCGCTATCGAGCAGGCTGCCGCCATCGTTCGCGGGGTAACGCCCGAGCGCCTCACCGAGCGCATCCGCCCGCAGGGATACGACGCCAGCGTCCTGGAGGCGATCTACCAGGTCGTCCAGCACCTTGCCGGCCACGCTTTTCAGATCATGCTGCTGACCAAGCTCTACACCAGCCAGGATCTCGGCTTCTTCGCCCACCTGCGCCACCCCTCCGCAACGCAATCCGGCCGCCCATAGCCGGTGGCGAAGTCCGCTGGGCGCCGCGGTGGCGACTCAATATCCCAAAACTGTCCGATCCTCTGACATTGACCGTTTCTCAGACGCGTCCGGCCGTTCGCCCTGCCTGCCCCGTGCCCGGCGCGTCGAGCGGAAAACCATGTTGCCTATAGCGCGTAACCGCGGTTACCGTTTTTATAAACTATGGCCGTCGGCTTGCGATCATCCATAATAGAATAACGCCTCGAAAGGATCCGGTTCATGGCAGCCAATGATTACTCCGGGCAATACAGACAAGGCAAGAACGGGGGAGACAGCCGGCGAACGCTGTTGTCGTGGCTACTGGGTGGCGGCGCGCTGGCCTCCATGGTTTCTTTTCTCTATCCGGTGATCCGGTTCTTGAATCCTCCGCCGATCACCGAAGCCGCCGTGAACGAAGCCGACGGGGGCAAAGTGCAGGACCTGTTGCCGAACTCGGGGAAAATCGTGAGGTTCGGCAGCCAGCCGGCGCTTCTGGTGCGCGTCAGCGAGACCGAGTGGAAGGCGTTCTCGGCGGTGTGCACGCATTTGCACTGCACCGTGCAGTATCGCGCCTCGACCCGCCAGATCTGGTGTCCTTGCCACAATGGAACTTACGACATGAACGGAAGAGTCGTCTCCGGCCCGCCGCCCAATCCGCTCACTGAGTATGCGGTGAACGTCCGCGGCGACGAAGTCTGGATTTCCCGGCGCGCATAGGCGGCACACGATGACTGCGAAAATAATCCACTGGCTCGACGACAGGCTCGCCCTCAGCTCCATTCGCGAACTGGCGGCCCATAAAACCGTCCCGGTCCACTCCGCTACCCGCTGGTATTATTTCGGCGGCATCACGCTGTTTCTGTTCGGCATCCAGGTGGTGACCGGGACGCTGTTGATGTTCTACTACCGCCCGACGGTGGCCGAAGGATTCGACAGCGTGCGCTTCATCGTGACGCGCGTCGAATTCGGATGGCTGATCCGGTCGATTCATAGCTGGTCGGCGAACCTGATGATCTTTGCCGCTTTTGTGCACATGTTCAGCGTCGTGTTCACCCACGCCTACCGTCCGCCGCGCGAGCTGACCTGGGCAAGCGGCATTGTCCTTCTCGTCTTATTGCTCGGCTTCGGCTTCAGCGGCTATCTGCTGCCGTGGAACCAGGTTTCTTATTTCGCGACCAAGGTAGGGACCGACGTTGCCGCCATCACGCCGTTGGCCGGCCCCACCATCGCGCGCATCCTGCGCGGCGGGAACGACGTGGGAGAGCCGACCTTGACCCGCTTTTTCGCGCTGCACGTGATGGTGCTGCCGATGCTTACCGCCTTTGTGGTGGCGCTGCACATCGTGCTGGTCCAGAAAAACGGCATGAGTACGCCGCCCTGGATTCCGCCATCGCGTGTGAGGCAGATGAAGTTCTTCCCAAACTTCTTTCTGCGCGAAGTCATGGTTTGGTATGGAGCGTTGGCCGTGCTTGGCGGGCTGGCCGCGATTTTTCCATGGGAGCTGGGCGTCAAGGCCGACCCCTTCGCTTCCGCGCCGGCGGGGATCCGCCCGGAGTGGTTTTTCCTGGCCCAGTTCTACACCCTGAAGCTGATTCCGAGCCACGTCTGGGTGTTCGAAGGCGAGCTTCTGGGGATCACCGGCTTCGGGGCGCTCGCTGCCTGCTGGGCGCTGATTCCGGTTTGGGGCGTGAATAGGGCCGGCGAGGCGCGAGTGCGCCTCGTCACCGGCGCGGGGGTTTTCCTGGCAACCTATCTGGCCATTTTCACCGTTTTGGGGTACGTCAAATGAAAGCGCTCCTGTTTCTCCTCGCCCCCGCGTTGCTGTTCGCCCAACCGCCGAAAGACACCTGTGTCGAGTGTCATGCCGCCATGGACGGCGCGCTTCAACGCCCCGTGTTGCTCATCAAAGACGACGTCCACATTGCCAACGGCCTGAGTTGCGCCGATTGTCACGGCGGCGACCGCACCAGCGACGATCCGTCGGTCGCGATGAGCAAGGCCAAGGGGTTCCTGGGCAAACCGGGCCGCGCGGAGATTCCCCAGTTCTGCGCAAAGTGCCACAGCAATCCCGACTTCATGCGCCGCTTCCGTCCGCAGCAGCGCGTCGATCAGCTCGAGCTTTACAAGACCAGCGTTCACGGCAAACTCCTCGCCTCCGGGGACGAGAACGTCGCCACCTGCGTCGATTGTCACAGCGTACACAATATCCGCGCGGTCAACGATGCTTCGTCCCCGGTGTATCCGCTGAATATTCCGGACACTTGCGGGCGCTGCCACGCGGACGCGAAAAAGATGGCGAAGTACGGCATCCCGACCGATCAGTTTGCGCAGTACCTGACCAGCGTTCACTGGGCCGCTCTCAAGGGCGGCGACCTCTCGGCTCCCCAGTGCGCGTCGTGTCACGGAAATCACGGCGCCAAGCCGCCGCAGGTGGCATCGGTGGCCGCGGTGTGCGGAAGCTGCCACGTTCTGTTCGAGCAGCGTTACGACAAGAGCCCTCACGAGCCGGTCTTTTCCGCGGCGCGCGGCGGCGGCGGATGCATCGTGTGCCACAGCAATCACGGGATTCACCAGCCCTCCACAGCCATGCTTGTGGGGCCTAACGCGGTATGCTCACAGTGCCACGAGGCGTCGACGGCGGGTGCGAACGCCGCCGCGAAGATGGCTGGGTGGATAAACACGCTGGACGCGTCGCTCAAACACTCCGACGAGATTCTGGGCACCGCCGAAAGAGCCGGCATGGAGGTTTCCGAAGCGCAGGCGCGGCTGGCGGACGGCCGCGAAGATCTGGTCAAGGCTCGTTTGGCGATGCATTCCTTTCAGCCCGAGGAGATGCACAAGCCGATCGAAGCCGGGATGGCGATCGCCGACGAAACATTGCGCGCCGGCCAGGCCGCGCTCAAAGAGAGAGATTCTCGCCGCCTCGGGCTTGCGATTTCCGCTTTGTTCATCGCCATCACGCTGGCGGCCATCTGGCTGGTGCTCCGGCGGCTGGAAGCCAACGGCTCGGGCTACCTAGAAACTCCGCCACGGAATTAGGCTGTTAAAGGAAAGGAAGAATGATGAAAGCTATCGCTATTGTATTTGTCGCGGCTTGCGGCTTGGTCAGCGCGGGCGTTCCGGAAGGAAAAGAGGTATTCGAGGCCAAGTGCCAGGCCTGTCATGGGCCTAATGGGGAAGGCAAAGCCGCCATTGCCAAGATGTTTAACGTCGCGATGCCGCCTCTCGGTTCGAAAGAAGTGCAGTCCAAGTCCGATGCCGAGCTCACGCAGATCATCACCAAAGGAAAAGGCAAGATGAAGCCGGTCGGCGGACTGGCCGGGAAACAGGTGGAGGACGTGATTGCGTTCGTGCGGAGCCTGAAAAAGTAATCGCACGGCGCCTCCCGGTGCTGCTACCATAAGCTGGCGTCGGCTGTATGGGCGAAAAGCAGTGGTTCTGGGCGACTCTTACCCTATCGAGCATCACCATCGTGTCGGTGGTGTTCGCGGCGTGGGAACTGGTCGAGAACCGCTTCTTTCGCGATGCCAATTACCTGACGC
>JBKQVG010000052.1:0-6303 GCA_052325345.1 Bryobacteraceae bacterium | reverse complement strand
GGCCTCTCAAATCACGCCGGAGTAGCCCGCCGACCGACCTACTCTGTGGTGAAGACCTTTGGGTACCCTCCACTGATTCTGAACGACTTAGCTCCGGCAAAAGCCTCGAAGTGCGAAAGTCGGGCTAATGCGAAACGATTCCAGGTGCAACTTGCCAGCCTGCAATTGCTCGGAGTGCAGCGGTTGAAACGTCCCCAGGCCCACGTGAAGGGTGACGCAGGCGGTTCGGGCGCCGCGCGCGCGGCAGGCTTCGAGCACTTGAGGGGTGAAGTGAAGGCCGGCGGTGGGGGCGGCCACCGAGCCTTTCTCGGCGGCGAAGACGGTCTGGTAGCGCTCGCGATCTTCGGGCCGGTCGGGGCGGCGAATGTAGGGCGGCAAAGGCACGTGGCCGATGCGCTCGAAATCCTCGAATAAGTCGCGGCTGGCGGGAAAAGACAAAGTGCGCTGGCCGAATGGGCCGCGGCCGACGACCTCGGCTTCCAGGCCGGCATCGAACGAGATGCGCTCGCCGGTGCGCACCTTGCGGCCGGGCCGCACCAGCGCTTCCCACACCCGGCCGCCGGAGCGCAGGGGCCGCACCAGCAGGACCTCGACCTTCCCCTGCCAGCCGGCGCGATGGCCGTAGAGCCGCGCCGGAAAAACCCGCGAATCGTTCACCACCAGGCAATCGCCTGCGCCGAGGAATTCGGGCAGGTCGCGAAAGGCGCGGTCTTGCCAGCAGCCCGACGCCCGGTCGACGGCCAGCATGCGCGACGCGGCGCGATCCGGCAAGGGCTCCTGAGCGACGAGGTCTTCGGGAAGGCGGTAGTCGAATTCGGAAAGGTCGAGGGTCAAACTTCAATGTAACGGAAAGCGCCGACGGGGAGTTCGCCGGGGCCAGGGCGATCGCCGAGCGCCCATGGCTGAAAGCCGGCTTACAGCCGCATGATACACTGAAGGCTAAGTTCCCTCGGAATGGATTTTCTCAAAGGGCTGAACGCCCAACAGCGCGAAGCTGTGAGTTGCACGGAAGGACCGCTGCTCATTCTAGCCGGCGCTGGCAGCGGCAAAACCCGCGTGATAACTCATCGCATCGCGCACATCATTACGGCGCGGCACGTGCCGCCTTCGTGTATCCTGGCGGTGACGTTCACCAACAAGGCGGCCGGCGAGATGCGCCAGCGGGTGCGTTCCCTGCTCGAAGGGGTGCGCCTCGAATCCGAGCCGGTGGTTTCGACGTTCCATTCCTTCTGCGTTCGCATGCTGCGCAAAGACGGGGATCCGTTGGTGCGCGTGCGGCCGGGTTTCACGCGGCGGTTTACCATCTATGACGACGACGACCAGCTCGCCATCGTCAAATCGGCCTACCGCGCGCTGGGCCTCGACGAGAAGGAATTCATGCAGTACCGCGCCGCCCTGTCGCGGATCAGCAACGCCAAGAACCAGAAACAGACGCCGCCGGACCTGTACAAGCAGGCCGTCAACAAAGAGACCGAAGCCCTGGCGGCGGTTTTCGAAGAGTACGAGAAGGCGTTGCGCAACGCCAACGCCCTCGATTTCGACGATCTGCTGCTCGAAGCCGTTCGCCTGCTGCGGCACGACGAGGCGACCCGCGAGAGATGGAACCGGCGCCTGAGCTACGTCATGATCGACGAGTATCAGGACACCAATCGCAGCCAGTACGAGCTGATGCGGCTGCTTTCCGAATCGCACAACAACGTGTGCGTGGTGGGCGACGAAGACCAGTCGATTTACAGTTGGCGCGGCGCCGATATCCGCAACATCCTGGACTTCGAGCGCGACTTTCCCAACGCCCGAGTCATCCGCCTGGAACAGAATTACCGCTCGACCAAGAACATTCTGGCGGCGGCTTCGGCGGTGGTGGAGAACAACAAGCAGCGCAAGGGCAAGAAGCTGTGGACGGAGGCGAACGCCGGCGATTCGATCGGGGTGTACGCCGGCTTCGACGCCGAAAACGAAGCGCTGTTCGTGGCCGATACGATCGAAAAGCACCTGGCCGCCCATCCCGACGACCACGTCGCCGTTCTCTACCGCACGAATTTTCAGTCGCGGCAATTGGAAGAAGCGCTGCGGCGCTACGGCCGGAAATACAACGTAGTGGGCGGTTTCAGCTTTTATCAAAGGGCGGAAATCAAGGACGTGGTGGCCTATCTGAAGCTGGCCTCGTCCAATACCGACTCGATGAGCCTGCTGCGGGTGATCAATGTTCCGGCGCGCGGCATCGGGCGAACCACGGTGGAGCAGATCGAGCGCAGCGCGCGAGAAAAGAACAGCAGCCTGTGGGAAGCCGTCCAGAATATTATCGACTCGCAGAACCTGTCCACCCGTTCGCAATCCGCGCTGGTGACTTTCCGCAACCTGGTGCAGGAGCTTTCGCTGGTGGCGAGCAGCGCCGCTCTGCCGGAGTTGATTCGCTTCGTCCTGGACCGGACGGGTTACCGCAAAATGCTGGAACAGGAGAAGACCCCGGATGGCGAATCGCGTCTGGAAAACCTGGACGAATTGATCAATGCCGCCACCGAAGCCGCCGAGCGCGGCGAGGGGCTGGGCGACTTTCTGGATCACGCCGCCCTGGTGGCGGAGAGCGACGCCTTCGATGAGAGCGCGCCGGTGGCGTTGATGACGCTCCATAATGCCAAGGGTCTGGAGTTTCCGGTGGTATTTCTGACCGGGCTGGAGTTGGGACTGTTCCCGCACAGCCGTTCGGCCAATTCCGAGGCCGCGCTGGAGGAAGAGCGCCGCTTGTGCTATGTCGGCATGACCCGCGCCCGCAAGCGGCTGATCCTGACCTGGGCCAAGTTCCGGCGCCGTTTCGGCGGCGGCGACCAGGAGCGTTCGACGCCATCCTGGTTCCTCAGCGAGGTGCCGGAAAAGCTGGTGGTGGACCTGGGCGTCCGGGACGCGCCGGGAGAGGTGGGTCTCTATGCCGAGCGCTTCGATGTGCGCCAGGCGGCGCGGCGCAATACTTTTACCGGCAAGACCTACAACTCGGTCGACAACATTTCCCAGTTCTTCAACCAGCGCGGCATACCGTTCGGCTCGCCCAAGCCGATTCCGCCCTCGCCGGCGGCGCCGCCCGCCCGGCCTCCGCTGGCCTCCCACCCGCAACCGGCGGCGCCGGCGCAATCCACCGGAATGCCCAAAGCGCCGCCCAGCGTTTCGCGAGTGGCGCGCGCCGGCATGACGGTGGTACACCCCAAGTACGGCGCCGGCACGGTGGTGCGGCGCGAAGGCGACGGAGAAGATGCTAAGATCACGGTGAACTTCCCGGGGGTCGGGCTCAAGAAGCTCGTCGAAAAATACGCAGGACTCAAACGAAACTGATGAACACGACAAAAGTTACCGACAAAGTGGAACGTAAGAAGCTGAAGCGCGTGGCGCGCAAAAAGGCGGCGCCCAAGGCTAAACGGGCAGCCGGAGTGGCGCGCGGGTCGCAAAAGAAAAAGATCCGTCACCAGACCCAGGGCCAGCGCAAACGGTGATCCCAAACGCCTGCCTGTCAGAAGCTGTGAAAAACTTAAATTCGAGCCGCAGAGGAACGCCGATGAACGCAGATCAATCGTTTGATTTCTTCATCTGCGTCGATCGGCGTTTATCGGCGGCCATATTTTCTTCACGCCTTCTCGGGGAGCGGTTATTACCGCCCCTTTCGACACCGTGAGCCTCTTTCGCACCAAGAGCATCGACGACCTGATCGCGGCTTCCGAGGAGCCTACGAAGAGGCTGCGCAAGACGCTCGGCCCATGGAGCCTCACGGCGCTGGGAATCGGGGCCGTGATCGGGAGCGGCATTTTCACGTTGACCGGCACGGCGGCGGCGGGCAGAACCATCGCCATCAAGTCGATCCTGAACGCCACCGTGATCGACCTCGCGATGTCGGGGTCCGCGGCGCATTCGCAGTTGGGCCGGCCCGGCGCCGGACCGGCCATCACCCTATCGTTCATCCTGGTGGCGATTGCCTGCCTTTTCGCCGGCCTGTGCTACGCGGAGCTGGCGTCCATGATTCCGGTGGCCGGCAGCGCGTACACCTACGCGTATGCGATTCTGGGCGAAATCGTGGCCTGGATCATCGGCTGGGACCTGATTCTGGAATACGCCGTCTCGAACATGTCGGTGGCGGTGGGCTTCTCGGCTTACTTGCAGGATCTCTGCGAGAACCTGTTCGGCTTTCATTTGCCGCCGCAATTGGCCTTTCCGCCGTTTCCCGCGGGAGCAGGGCCGGCCGGCTGGTTCAACGTTCCGGCGCTGGCGATCACGCTGCTGGTGACCTGGGTGCTGGTGCGGGGGGTGCGCGAGAGCGCCGAAACCAATACCGTCATGGTGGCCATCAAGATCGCCGCCATCCTGCTGTTTTGCTTCGGCGCCGCCGGCGCCATCAAGACCTCCAACTGGCACCCCTTCGCGCCCCACGGTTTCTCCGGCGTGCTCACCGGCGCGTCCATCGTCTTCTTCACCTATATCGGTTTCGATTCGGTCTCCACCGCCGCGGAGGAATGCCGCCGCCCGCAGCGCGATTTGCCCATCGGCATCATCGCCACGCTGATCGTCTGCACCATTCTCTACGCCGCCGTGTCGCTGGTCCTGACCGGCATTGTCAACTATCAAACCCTCAATACCGATTCGCCCGTGGCCGACGCGCTGCGCGCCCTGGGTTATAACCGGCTGCGGCTGGTGGTCACCGCCGGCGCGCTGATGGGAATGCTGTCGTCGCTGCTGGTGTATCAATACGGGCAGGCGCGGATCTGGTTTGCGATGTCGCGCGACGGGCTGCTGCCGCGGATGTTTTCGCTGGTCCACCGGCGCTTTCAGACGCCCTACATCAGCACCTGGATCGCCGGTTTCGTGGTGGGAATTCCGGCCGGCATCTGGGACATCGACACGTTTGCCGAGCTGTCCAACATCGGCACGCTGTTCGCCTTCGTGCTGGTGTCGCTGGGGGTGATCGTGCTGCGCCACCAGCAACCCGACCGTCCGCGATCGTTCCGGGTGCCCTTCGTCCCGCTGTTTCCGATGATTTCGATCGTGTGCTGCGTGGTCCTCATGATGGGCCTGCCGTTGCTTACCTGGCTGCGCTTCTTCCTGTGGCTGGCCATCGGGCTGGCCATCTACATCCCCTTTGGCAGGAAGCGCAGCTCGCTTGCCGGGTAGGCCCGCTCTTGCATTTACCCCGGCCGGGCTGGGATACTTGCAGCCGTGGAGCCGAGCTTGGACGAATTGACGGAATCGCTGGTGGCGTCGTACGCGCGCGGCGGCATCAATAACCTGGACGGGAAAAACCTGCCCTCCAAACAGGCCGTCGCGGGCATCACCACGGACCTGCTGCGGCTGCTGTTCCCCGGTTTCTTCTGCGAGGAGCTGATCCACTCTTCCGCCATCCGCGCCCAGACCGCCAGCCTGCTTGACGGCGTCGCGGCGCGTCTCGAGACCGAAATCCACAAGAGCCTGGAATACGATCCGCCCGCCGAGTTGGCGAACGCCGATCTGCCCGAGGCCGCCCACTCTCTTACCCTGAAGTTCCTGGCCGGCCTGCCGCGCATCCGCGAACTGCTGGGAACCGATATCGACGCGGCGTACACCGGCGACCCCGCCGCCCTAAGCAAAGAAGAAGTCATCGTCGCCTATCCCTTTGTCGAAACCATCGCCGTGCAGCGCCTCGCCCACGTGCTGTATACGGACCAGGTTCCGCTGATTCCCCGCATCATGACCGAATGGGCGCACGCCCGCAGCGGCATGGATCTGCACCCCGGCGCCCGCATCGGCACGCATTTCTTCGTGGATCACTGCACCGGGACGGTAATCGGGGAGACGAGCCTCATCGGCAATCACGTCAAGATGTATCAGGGCGTCGGCCTGGTGGCGAAATCTCTCAGCGCGGGGCGCGCCCTGCGCGGCCGGAAACGTCATCCCACCATCGAAGACGACGTCACCATTTACGCCGGAGCCACCATCATCGGAGGCGATACGGTGATCGGCGCGGGCAGCACCATCGGCGCCGGCGTGTTCCTGATGCAGAGCGTCCCGGCGCGCTCGTTGGTGGTGCAGGAGGAGGCCAACGTAAGCGTGACTCCAAAGAGGTCCGGCGAGAGGGCCGACCTGGATTTTCAGATCTGAGGGGGTATTGTGGCGCAGCGCCAGGGAAAATGACCCGACCCAGAGGTGGGACAGACGATCGTCGTTTGTCGTCTGTCAGGCTGTTACGCCTTGGCGAGGGCCCGACAGACCACGAAAAACGATGGTCTGTCCCACCGCCTCACCGCCGAACTCTGGCTCAACCCAAATTCCACGACATCAGGAGTTTGGAGA
>JBKQVG010000051.1:0-23252 GCA_052325345.1 Bryobacteraceae bacterium | reverse complement strand
GTACATGGCCAAGGTGGACGAAGTGCGCGAGGGCATGCGCCGCGGCGACTATTACGAAGTGGTTCTGCGCCGCACTTTCCGCACGGCGTATTCCGGCAAAGCTTCGGACCTGTTCCAGCGGGTGCAGCGCGCCAGCCCCAGCCCGTACGAGTTCCTGTTGCAGTTGGGCGACGAGCAACTGGTGGGGGCGTCGCCGGAGATGTTCGTGCGGGTGGAAGGGCAGCGGGTGGAAACCTGCCCGATTTCGGGGACGGCCGCGCGCACCGGCGATCCGCTGCGCGACGCGGACAACATTCGCGAGCTGCTGAAATCCACCAAGGAAGAATCCGAGCTGACGATGTGCACGGACGTGGACCGCAACGACAAGTCGCGGGTTTCCGAGCCGGGCAGCGTACGCATTATCGGGCGCCGTTTGATCGAATCCTACGCCGGCGTGTTTCACACCGTCGACCACGTGGAAGGCATCCTCAAGGAAGGTTTCGATTCGCTGGACGCGTTTTTGAGCCATATGTGGGCGGTGACGGTGATCGGCGCTCCCAAGAAGGCCGCCGCGGAGACCATCGAGCGGCTGGAAAAGGACGCGCGCGGCTGGTACGGCGGCGCGGTGGGCATGATCGCGCTCAACGGCGATATCAATACCGGCATTCTGATCCGCACCACGTACCTTCGCGGCGGCACGGCTTCCTACCCGGTGGGGGCCACCCTGCTCTACGATTCGGCGCCGGCGATGGAGGAGCGGGAAACCCTGCTGAAGGCTACGGGTTTTTTCCGCACCCTGGGCGAGCCGGCCAAGAGCGCCAGCGAAGCGGAAGCACTAAACCAAGCGGTAGGCGCGGGAATGAAGCTGCTGTTGGTGGATAACGACGACTGCTTTATCCACACCCTGGCCAACTACGCCCGTCAGACTGGCGCCGAGGTGGTCACCTACCGGGCCGGCTTCCCGGCGGAGCTGATCGACCGGGTGAAACCGGACCTGATCCTGATTTCTCCCGGACCGGGACGGCCGGGCGATTTCGGCGTGCCGGAGCTGGTCCATACGGCGGTGCGGCTGGGCGTGCCGGTGTTCGGTGTCTGCCTGGGGCTGCAAGGGGTGGTGGAGGCTTTCGGCGGCGAACTGGGAGTGCTCGATTACCCCATGCACGGCAAACCTTCCGGCGTGCATCACCACGGGGCGGGCGTATTCGAAGGCTTGCCGGAGGAATTCCAGGTGGGCCGCTACCATTCTCTATTCGCGCGCCGCGAAACTTTTCCGGCGTGTCTGGAGGTGACGGCGGAAACCGCCGATGGAGTCATCATGGGCGTGCGCCACCGCGAGTTGCCGATCGAAGCGGTGCAGTTCCACCCCGAATCGTTGCTGACCGCCGATGGCGGCCACGGGTTGAAGCTGATGGAGAACGCGGTCCGGCTGGCCAAGGCGGCGCGCGTGGGAGCGCGGCCATGAGGACGCGGCTGGCCGTTCTGTGGCTGCTTTTGGCGGCGGGGTCGCCTGCGCAATTCGGACTGCTGCAGCCGGCCGGCTCGCTCGATCTGGGCCGGTCGCCGGTCACCCAACTGGTGGCGCGCGGCTCCAAGGTGTACGCCGTGGTGTCGAACGCGTCCGGTTCGGTGGTGATTTCGATCGACAGCTATCTTTTCGTGCGCGACGGCATCTCGCTGGGTAAGGAACCGGTTACCGCGCTGGACGTCGATGATAGCGGCCAGGTGTACGTGGTATTCGGCGGCAACCGGCTGGAGATCTTTAGTCCGAAGTGGGCCGAGGTGAAAACGGAAACTCTGTCGCCGCCGGTGGCGGCTTTGGTGGTCTCCGGCGGCGTTCCACTCGCGGTCGGTACCGATGGCGTAGTGCGCGCCCTGAATTCCACCGATAGCAGGTTCTCGGTGGCCAAGTATCCGGCTCCGTGGGTGTTCTTTGGCGCGGGCAAGGACGAGGTGGGGTTGTTGGATACGGGAGCCGGCTTGTTGCACACCCTGGAGGTACACGGACGGTACGCGGTGGATACGGGGTTGACGGCTTCCTTGAAATCTGGTTTCGTCTCCGCCACCGGTACCCCCGACGGGCGCGTGTATGTAATGGGGAAGGTGCAGTCGGACGAGCTTTCGATAGTGCAGTGCCGCCCCGGCGCGCTCCACATCATCGACCTGGAAGTGCCCAGCGGCATGTCCCCGCATTTCATGGCCGCCACCAACGACCGTCTCTACCTGGCCGACCAAGGCGGCACCATCGCGTTCTACGATCTCCCGCCCCAGGCAGCGGCGGCCGCGGCGCGGTAGGAAGCCAAGCGGCCGCCAGTTCGCTGTCGGCGGCTTGCGGCTTCCGCCAACGCGCGGCGGCGCCAGGCTAGGAAAACTTCTTAAGAGATTGATGAGATAAAGTGCCGGCTGAATCTACTAGCATGTTGCAGCCGAGGCGAAGAGGTCCGGCGGCAGAAATGCGAAGGTCATCTACAATGCTGGCGAAGCTGTTCCATCATTCCAATGGCACTGAGGTAGGGCGCAACGGGGTTGAGCAGCCCGAGACGGTAACACCGCCAGAGGAACCGGTCGGCAGGCGGCTCACTCTGCTCGAGGCGGTAAACGCGCCGGCGGCGGGCGTTCCACCGGCCGATTTCGACGCGGTCTACCTGGCGGCGCTGGGCAAGGACTCGGCGAATGGGTATCACATCTTGAAGGTGTCGGATATGCTTGCGAGTCCCTACCTGAACGGCTTGTCGGCGGATGGCAAGCGCTGCGCCCTGTTGATGGCGCTCGATGCGGCCGGCGCCAATCCGGACGAGTTGCTGCAGGACGCCATGCTTCGGCAGCGCGCGCTCAACGACTATGAGCAGGCATTAGAGGACCGGTTGCGGAAATTCGAAGCGATGAAAGCCGAGGAGAATCGCCAGATTCAGGCCGAGATGGACCGGCTGGTGGCTCAATGCAAGGGACGAATTCAGGCCAACCTCAACCAGGTGGAGCGCGACCAGGACGAGCTGCGCGCGTGGCAACGGCGGAAGCAGACGGAATGCGTCCGCATCACGGAGGCGGCAGGCGCCTGCGTATCGCCGCAATCGAACGCGGCGACGCCGCCGGGCAGCCTCACGGTCGTCCTGGAGCGGGCGGCGGGCGCGGGACGGTAGGGCACGTTTATGACTGCGCTGCTCCGCGGCATTCGCGCCGCTTGGAATGCGGTACGCGGGACCGAGTGGCGCTTGCAGCGCCTGGACCGCGTCGAGCTGATCTGGATCCAGCGGCAATACGAACGAACCGCGCGGGAAGAACGGTTTCCGTTCGTGTAGTTGCGCCACCGCGCCGTTTCGTGCCGATGAATCCCCTGCCAGCAGGTGGCGCGATGGCTGCGCCCCGTTCAAGCTATTCTCGCCACCGTTCTTAGCATTGTTGGATCAATTGGATCGGCGCCAGCGCATCGACTGCACAACTGATTGCATCCAGAAAACGGTTCACGCGGCGTCGCCGACGTGAACCACCGCCTCCTTGCCCAGCGCGCGAAGGGCAGCTTCGATCTTGCCCGCCTTGGTCTCGTGCTTCGGGTTGAGCATCCTGCGGACAATCAGCTCGGTCACCCCCAAGCGACGTGCGAGTTCGGAGTTGTTTATGCCGGACCGCTCCATGGCGCTGAACAGGGCCAACTTTGGGGCAAGATACATGGCCACTGGAATCCTCCGCTCACCGGGGAGTTGCTTTGAGGGCCTGGGGATGGCGTCCCGCCGGACAAGCCGGTCGGCGAGCGCCTCCTGCAGGCAGTCGGCCGCCTGTTCAATGGCGTCTGCGATATCGCGAGCGCTCGTGATGGCTTCCGGGAGATCCCGAAAGCGAACCATTAAACTTCCGCCTTCATCCGGGGTGAATTGGGCAGGGTATGCAAACCGATCCATAGGGCGCTCCTTAGCTCAGGCCGAAATCCTTGGCTTCGAGCTTCAACTGCTCGATCATAGCGCGGAGGGTTCCCGTGGGAATTTCGCGCTTCAGGTACTGAACGGTCGTCCTGCCGTTCGCGCCGACGTAGAGGGTTCCGTGGCTCCCTTTTCCGTGAGAGGAAACCGTCTGCAGGTCAGCTTCCTCGATCTTGCGGCGCCAAAGCGCCGGGCACTCCTGAGAAACTCCGAACCTTTCACTTATGATATCGTACACCTTTGTACGAAGCTAGGCTGCTGGTGCTAAGGGTGCTGAACTGTTTTGGGGATTTCCCTGTATTCAACCCGACAACCGCTCCCTGGCGGTCGCGGTTACAGGCGCCACGTGTTTGCATGTTGGGAAGCCGCGACCGCCAGGGAGCGGTTGTCGATCGCCCATTCTTTCCAAAACGGTTAAGCGCTCCGGCGCTAACCGCATTGTCAACCTGGGTGCGAAAGACCTCAAGCAAGCCGAGCACCTCGGCACAGAGTTGCTGGCCAATGCGCCGCAATTTGTTGATTCTGTTGTGGTGGAGGCGGGGGGAGTTGAACCCCCGTCCGAGAAAGCCCGTCGTGAAGAGAACTACGTGCGTGTCCGGCTCAAAGGTTTCGCGTCGGCGCTTCAGAACCGGCGAGCGCGGCGCCACGCTAGTCCGATTGGATTTCAGCCGCCGGCTCCGGACCGAAGCCTTTGGCCAATCCCGCAAGATGACGCTCACTCACCGCCGCGCGGGCTCAGCGGCTGGAGCGGCTCCCTAATTAATTAGGCAGCGTATGCAAACTGCGTATTGGCAGTTATGTTTTCCGATCGTTTTACGGGAGCTCGGAACCCGGCACGCCTCCCCACCACGATTCGATCCCGTCGAATCCGTTGCGCCCCCACAATTGGCGAGCCTGAATGGCAGGTCTGACACCTTTATTCTATCACCGGGGCTATAATTTCAATATGCGTATCTGGAAAGTGGCGGCAATACTGGTGGGGGCGCTCGCGCTTTTTGCCGACGACCCGACCGTCAAGCTCCGGATTGTGGTGAAAACCGCGGGTGGGCATCCCATCGACCGCGCGGAGGTAGTGGTTCGCTGGCACGCCGACCCCAAGCATCCGCAAGAGGGCTTCAACCGCGCCGTAAACACCACCTGGGAGCTTCGCACCAACCAGGAAGGCGAAGCTAACGTGCCCGAGATCCCGCAAGGCGAGATTCTGATTCAGATCAACGCCAAGGGCTATCAGACCTACGGCAAGACCTTCAACGTGGAGGAAGCGCAGAAAACCATCGAGATCGCGCTCAACCCGCCACAGCAGCAGTATTCGGCGCATTAGCCGGCACCGCCGTCAATCCGCAGCCGTCGCCGTTATTCCGAGCGGCGCCTTTGGCGTGAAACTCTGCGCCGGCGCACACCCTCGCCGGCCGCCCCGAACCCCAGCAATCCCGCGCACAAGATCAGCGAACCCGGCTCCGGCGCATCCGGCGGGTCGGTCACCTGGGCGCCCGAAACCATGTCACCGTTGGCATCCAGGACGGAAAACGCGGATATCCCCAAGCTGGCGCTGACGCTGGCCGAACCGTTGTTTCCCGCCTCGGCGTTCAGGCTGAGATCTTCGCTAAAGCTGAACGGCACGCCAAAAGTGAACGGAATCGTGACGTATTGCAAGGGGTAGCTATCCAATTCCCAACTGCAGACCCCGTTGCCGCCGCAGGTCCAGGAAGGGTTGGAGAAGCTGGCCGACGCACCGCCGCCACTAATATTCCCACTCAGTGTTCCGCCCGTCTCGGGCCCGCTCTCGCCGCCCTGGCCGCTGAGCGTAAAGTCCAGAATTAAGCTGCCGGAGCCGCTCCCGCCGGTGATGAGCAGATTCTCCGCGTAAGATGCATCCACCGCAGCGCTACCGTAGTCGCTGAGGGGAATGTTCCAGACCGATTCCACGCCGGCATTGGCCTGGATGTTGGTAAACAGCCCAGCCGGACCGGAGGAGAGGCTACCGGCCGCTGTGGAAATCAGCAGCCCGTCGCCGCAGGCGGAAGTGGCCGAAGCGGAACTGCTCTGCGTACTCGACTGCGAGGTGTCGCAACTAATCGGCTGTGTCGAGGTGGCGCCCAGGTACGCCGTGGTGTCTACCGTGATGGCTCCGGCAAAAGCCGTCCCGAACGCCGCCCACGCCAGCAGAAATGCCGAACCGAAACGCGCGCACACCGACATTGCGGTTCCTTCCACGAATCAGTGTACACCCGTCCCGGCATTCTAAACCCATGAAAACATACTGATTAGTACTATCCAAGGGACTAAGGCGAACCCCAGCTTGCCTGCGAAATAAGTCGAGTATTTCTACGCTTTGGCGAAGAATTGCCCGATCGAGCGCGTGGCCTGCCGGATACGCTGTTCGTTCTCCACCAGGGCGAACCGGACGTAGCCTTCCCCCAGCGGCCCGAAACCGATGCCCGGAGAAACCGCCACCAGCGCCTTTTCCAGGACCAGCTTCGAAAACTCCAGCGAGCCCATGGCGCGGAAACGCTCGGGAATGGGAGCCCATAGGAACATCGAGCCGCGCGGCTTTTCCACCGGCCAACCGGCCAGCGCCAGACCTTTTACCAGCACATCGCGACGCTTCTGGTACATGCAGCGAATCTTCTGCGTATCTTCTTCGCACTCGCGCAGAGCGATGATGGAGGCGATTTGAATGGGCTGGAATACGCCGTAATCGAGGTAACTCTTAATCCGCGCCAGAGCCGCAATCATGCGCGGATTGCCCAGGCAGAACCCCACTCTCCAGCCGGCCATGTTGTAGCTCTTGGACATGGAGAAAATCTCTACAGCTACGTCCTTGGCGCCCTTCACCTGCAAAATGCTGGGCGGCTGGTAACCGTCGAAGCCCAGGTCGGCATAGGCGAAATCGTGGACAACCATGGTGCCGTGATGGTGCGCCAGGCGGACGATCTCCTTCAGAAAATCCAGCTCCACGCACACCGTGGTGGGATTGTGGGGGAAGCTGATGAGGATCAGCTTGGGCTTCTGCAACGCTGTGCGGTAGACGGTCTCGAGTGCGTCGAGGAACGTAGCCGCGTCGGGCATGGGCAGCACGTAGGCCTGCCCCTCGGCCATCAGCACGCCGTACTGGTGAATGGGGTAAGCGGGATTGGGGGATACGACGGCATCGCCCGGGCCGATGGTGGCAAACAGCAAGTGGGCCAGCGCGTCCTTGGCGCCGATGGTGACAATGGCCTCCTTTTCGGCGTCCAGCGTAACCCCGTACTTGTTCCGATACCGCAGCACGATCTCTTCCCGCAGCCGCGGAATGCCCCGCGATTGCGAATAGCGGTGATTGCGCGGATTGCGCGCGGCCTCGATGAGCTTGTTGACCACTACCTTGGGCGTAGCGCCGTCCGGGTTGCCCATCCCCAGGTCGATGACGTCGATCTGGGCGGCCCGCGCTTTGGCCCGCATCTCGTTGATGACGGCGAACACGTAGGGCGGAAGTTTCTGAATCCGATAAAACGGCTGGGAAAAATCGGGCATTGAAGCCATTGTAAGGTACGGCGGAGCCCCCGGTCACGTTGGCAGCTCCCCTCGCCGTGGAATCGGCCTTTGGCCCGTGTTTCGCCGCAATCTCCCCGGCGTCACGCCGCCTGTCGCAGCGCGGGTTGTTCCGCGCTATGAGCATGCGGGAGTGGATCCGCCCTTCGGCCATTTCCGCCGCTAATCGAAAACTTCAAACGGCCAAACACCTCGATTCTTCGGGGCGTCTGCTCTTGCCGAAAGATCTGTCGGGCGGATTACACCGCGCCGGAGACGGCATGATTGGAGATCTCACCGGCGCCTGCTCCAAGCCGTGCGGGGACCCAACTATTGGCGACGAAGGTCGAGCACCTCCGAGCGTTTTTCAACCAAACGCACAAGGAGGTCGAGCCCGATCTCGCGAATGTGGTTTGCATCCCGGGGGAGGAGCGGGAGCACAGCCTCGGCTCCGGAGTCATTGTCAGTGCGGACGGCTATGTATTGACTCACAATCATGTCGTGTCCGGAGCCGACGAGATCCAAGTCTCCCTGAGCGATAAGCGCGAGTTCAAGGGCCGCGTCGTCGGCACGGATGCCAAGACCGACGTGGCCGTGGTGAAAATTGAGGGCACGAACCTTCCTGTGTTGACGCTCGGCGACTCCTCTAAAGCGCAGGTCGGCGATTTTGCGTTGGCCGTGGGGAACCCGTTCGGCATCGGGCAGACCGTCATCATGGGGATCATCAGCGCAACCGGACGCGGCGGCCTGGGAATCGAGGACTATGAGGACTTTCTCCAGACCGACGCGGCCATCAACCCGGGGGACTCCGGCGGCGCGCTGGTCAATGTGCGCGGCGAGTTGGTGGGGCTGAACACGGCCATCCTCTCCGGCGGCGGCGGCAACCAGGGGGTCGGCTTCGCGGTTCCGGTGAACGTGGCGCGAGAAGTGATGGATCAGATCCTGAAGCATGGCAAGGTGATTCGGGGATCGATCGACGTGCTGATTCAGCCGGTGACGCCGGAACTGGCCAAATCCTTCGGTTTAACCGGTGAGCCGCGAGGCGCGCTGGTGGCGAACGTAGCGCCGGACAGTCCTGCCGCGCATGCCGGAATCGAACGGGGAGACATCGTTCTCGATTTGAACGGGGCGCCCATCACCGATAGCCGGGACCTGAGTTTCAAAGTCTCCATGATGGCGCCCGGCGCCCCCGTGAAATTGCGAATTTTCCGCAACGGCAAGGAGCAGGATATCGCTGACTTTGGCCGAGTTGCCCTCCAATCCGCAGGCTAAGGGCAGCGCGGCGCCGGGTGCGTCGCAGGGCCCGCGGCTGGGTCTCTCCGTGGACCAACTGACGCCGGAAATCGCGCGGCAGCTCGGCTTGCCCGCCCAGGAGACAGACCGAGCCCGCCCGTGGCGAAGCCGTCGAGGCCCATGAGCGGCGCCCGGGCCATGGCACAAGGTTTCCACCGGTTCGGTCCTGAGCATTCAGCCCGATACCGTTCCCCCTGCTAAAATCATTAAATCTATTTGAAAAGTTAGATTTCTCCAGTACTCCCAGATGGTCATAAACAGTGCCGCAGTCGGGCGGCAGGTGTATACTGAAACGTCACCGCGTCCCCAAAAATGAAAATCTTAGCCAAAATGGCAATGGAGCCTAAGTTGCGTCTGTCCTTCCCGGCTGCAATTATTCGTTTATGTTTGCTTCTCCTGGTGATTCCCGTATTGGGGTACAGTCAATACAGCGTACCGTTCACGTATCAGATCGGTGGTTCCGTACCAGCGCCGGTGCAGTATTCCATCACCAACACTGGCGGCAGTGGAGCTCTTGCGTTGACTTTGTCGACAGGCGGTGCAAGTTGGCTGTCGGCCTCTCTGAGCAGTAGCACCACACCCTCGACCCTGACCATCTCCGTGAACCCTACCGGCCTGGCGGCTAACACCTATACGAGCACCGTGACTGTATCGTCGCCAGGAGGCTCGCTCGAGTGGGATGTCACTCTCACGGTAACGGCCGCGGCGACGCTCAACTTCAGCGCTTCGAGCCTTACGTTTAACGCTGTTGCCGGCGCGGCCGCTCCGGCCACGCAGACCCTGACGGTGACGGCGCAGAGCAGCACCAGTGCCACTGCCTCGGTGTCGGAGCAAAGCTGCACCGGGAGCACCTGGCTGGCCATTTCCCCGACGGGCAGCTTCACTGCCAGCCAGACGAATACGAACTTCACGGTATCGGTCGATCAGACGGGAATTGCCGCGGGCACCACCTGCAGCGGCACCATTTCCATGGTCACGTCTTCCGGCACCCAAACGGTCGGTGTTACTCTCAACGTAGCGTCCGCGGGGCCGCTCACATTCAGCCCCTTGAGCCTTACGTTTACGGCGGTGGCGGGGGGATCGGTTCCGGATTCGCAGACGCTGGCGGTGACGGCGGCGAGTAGCACCAGTGCCACTGCCTCGATGTCGGAGCAGAGCTGCACGGGAAGCAGTTGGTTGACCCTTTCCCCAACCGGAAGCTTCACCGCCAGCCCGACCGCTACGGACTTCACGGTTTCGGTCAGTCAGTCCGGAATCGTGGCGGGCACCACCTGCACCGGCACCATTTCCATGGTCACGTCTTCCGGCACCCAAACCGTCGGTGTTACGCTCAACGTCACGTCCGCGCTTTCCACCGGGCCGCTCACCCTCAGCCCTTCGAGCTTTACGTTTACCGCGGCTGCCAGCGGATCCGTTCCGGCCACGCAGACCCTGACGGTGACGGCGCAGACGAGCACCAGTGCCACCGCCTCGGTGTCCGAGCAGACCTGCACGGGAAGCAGTTGGCTGACCCTTTCCCCGACGGGCAGCTTTACCGCCAGCCAGACGAATACGTACTTCACGGTTTCAGTCAATCAGGCGGGACTCGCCGCGGGCAGCATCTGCAACGGCACGATTTCCATGGTCACGTCTTCCGCCACCCAAAGCGTAAACGTTACGCTCAACGTGACGGCTGCCTCGTCGGCGCTCACGCTAAGCGCTTCGAGCCTTACGTTTACCGCGGCGGCCGGCGGATCCATTCCGGCTTCCCAGACCCTGACGGTGACGGCGCAGACGAGCACCAGTGCCACCGCCTCGGTGTCCGAGCAGACCTGCACCGGAAGCAGTTGGCTAACCCTTTCCCCCACCGGTAGCTTCACCGCTAGCCCGACCGCTACGAACTTCACGGTTTCGGTCAATCAGTCCGGAATCGCGGCGGGCACCGCGTGTACCGGCACGATTTCCATGGCCACGTCTTCCGGCACCCAAACGGTGACCGTCACTCTCAACGTAACCACCTTAACATCGCTGTCGCCGCTCACGTTCAGCGCTTCGGCCTTGACGTTCACCGCGGTTGCCGGCGCGGCCGCTCCGGTGGCACAGACCCTGACGGTGACGGCGCAGAGTAGCACCGCTGCCACCGCCTCGGTATCCGAGCAAGGTTGCACCGGGAGCACCTGGCTAGCCATCTCCCCGACGGGCAGTTTCACCGCCAGCCAGACGGGCACGGCTTTCACGGTCTCGGTCAATCAGACGGGACTCACCGCGGGCACCGCGTGCAACGGCACGATTTCCATGGTCACGGCTTCCACGACCCAAAGCGTGAATGTGACCATGGTCGTAGTCACCGCACCGGTGGGCGGCAACGTGACGGCGAGCCCGCCGGGGCCACTGTCCTTCTCGTTCACGATCGGCGGTTCCAATCCTCCCGCTCAGAGTGTGTCCGTCTCGAGCGCGCAGAGTTCGGCGCCGGTCGATTTTACGGTGGCGACCTCGGCAAGCTGGCTGACGACGAACGCGGGATTGTATCTCGTCGCCACGCCTTACACGCTGCAGATCGGCGTGAATCCCGCCAATCTGGCGGCATCGGCGACGCCCTACTCGGGCACGGTGAGCATCACCCCGCTGGGGGGCACCGCCGTCGTCATCAACGTGACGCTGACCGTGATCAGCGTGCCGGTGGTATCGGCCACGCCCACCACAATGTCCTTCACTTACGCGGCGGGGAGTGCGAACCCGGCAACCCAAACCATCCAGATCTCAGCCGGCGGCGCGGCAGCCACCTTCTCGGCCTCGGCGTCCAGCTCGGGCTGGCTCCAGGTTTCGGCAACCTGTACCGCCGCGGCGCCATGCACCACGCCGAACGTCGGCACGTTTAACCTGACCGTAACCGCCAATCCGGCCGGCCTGAACGTGGGCACATACAACGGAAGCATCGCCATATCGGGCACGGGCCAGGCGACGGGAACCACCATGGTCAACGTCACCTTCGCGGTGACCGCCGTGGTCCCCAGCATCACCATTGTCACCAACGGGGCCAGCTTCGTCACCGGACCGGTTTCTCCGGGCGAAATCGTCTCCATCTTCGCCAATGCCGCCACTCCCATCGGCCCATCAACCGCGGTGCAACTGAATAGCACTACGTGTCCAAACCCGTGCACCATTATTCCGACCGCCATGGGCGGCGTGCAGGTGATGTTCCAGCCGGCGGGCGTGCCCGCCCCGCTCCTCTACGTCAGCGCCACCCAGGTTACCTGCGTCGTGCCGTACGAAATCCAACAGGGCGCAGTCCAGGTGCAGGTCACCTACCTCGGCCAGCCGTCCAACGCTTACCTGCTGCAATACGCTCCAACCGAGCCAGGCATCTTTACGGCTCTGCCCAACGGAACCGGGTTGGCCGCGGCTCTGCAATACGACGCGAAGGGGAACTACCAGGGCCAGAACTCCAGTAGCAACCCGGCGAGTGCTGGCTGGTATATCACCTTCTATGTTACGGGCGAAGGAATCGTTCCCACGCCGGCGGTCGACGGGAAAGTCACCGGCAGCACCACGGTGGTGCCGCTGCTCGGTCCGCCCTTCGTCCTGGTCGACAACCTGCCGTCCACCGTCACCTATTTTGCGGAGGCCGTCGGCATGGTTTCGGGCATCATGCAAGTCAACGCAATTGTGCCGGCCGGCGTCCACACCGGCCAGGCGGTTTCCCTTTCGCTTGCCATGGATGGGACCAGCAGCCAGTCCGGTGTCACGATTTACATCAAGTAATCTTCCGACGTCGCCGGGACGAAAAATTTGGCCGCCGGAGGCAAAGCTCTCGCAATATCACGAACTGCGGGAACGGAGCCCTTCCGATGGTCAGGTCATTTGGGATATCTTTAGTCATAGTACTCATAAGTACTGGTACAATGGCGGCTTCGCACCGCGAAAAACTTCGCCCAAGCCACGGTCGTTCGGTATATCCTATCCCTTCCAGGCATCGAAATGAAATTCCATCACTGGCGGCATTTTGATGGCCGGAACAAAGAATTCCGCGATTTGGCAGTGGGTTTCATAGGGGGTTATTGTGCACTCGGGATTATGTAAGCCGGGTAGAGCCGCGGGAGAGCGGTCCGGCTTGGCGCGCCTGTTTTCTTCGGTTACGTTCTGTGGCGCGCTGCTGCTTGCCGGTACTGCTCAGCAGGCTAAAGCCGGATTCGTCGGATATTACGCGCTCAGCAATTTCACCCTTGCGAATCTTCCGAGCGCCGTTTTCGCCAACGGGTTTGTAACGTCTACAGACCCTTCCACGATCGTCTTGACCGGTCCAAACACTGGAATTGGGTTTCCAGGAACCACCGAGCTCACCATCGCCGCCGATGTCACCGGCTTATTCCAGTTCTCTTACGTGTATTCGTCTCTAGACACTCCCGGCTACGACGATGCGGGTTACATTCTCGGCAGTACTTTCTATGAGTTCGCCGATACCAACGGCGAATCCGGATCTGTCGTGGTGCCGGTTTCTGCCGGAGAGATCATTGGCTTTGAAGTTGCAAGTGTCGACAACCTTGGGGAACCCGGTGTTCTCACCGTCACAGACTTCAGTGTGGGGGCACCCGTTACCGTGCCCGAGCCTGGCAGCTCACGCCTCCTGCTGTTTGGGGCGGCGGCTATAATTATGGTCCGGAACCGGCGGCGAATTCGGCTCTTGCGGGTAATGCCGCGTATTGTGGCGGTTGCCGTGGCCGCGATTTGTTTCACCAGTCCGATGCTGGCGCAGTCACAGATTTATTACACGCCTTCCAACGTCACCGGGCAGTTGAGCCTGCTCAACGTGGTCAACGCAAGCCAGTTGGCGCTCCAGTCGGCGGGGGCCGACGAACCGCTGCAGAGTGCGCTGGCGGCCGGCAACCTGCTGCGCGCTCCGCGGCCGCGGCTGCATCCTCCCACTGCTTCCATGCGGTTGCACCCTGAGATGGCCACGGCGGAACTACCAGCCGCGCTGGGGGCAACTCTGGTGGCGCCGAGTCTGTCGGTTGCGCCGCTTTCCGGCACTTCGGGATTCAACGCCCTGTCGCATCTGGATCAGAAGGACGCCTATGGCGGCAACCAATTCAGTGTGGAACCGCCGTCTCCAAGCATCGCCGTCGGCAACGGTTATGTGCTCGAAGGCGTCAACGACGCCATTCAGATCTATAACACCGCCGGGACGCCAGCTCTTCCCATCGTCCTGGCCTCGAACCAGTTGTTCGGTCTGGCGCCCGCCATTAACTACACCACCGGTGTGAACGGCGTCTACCTGACCGACATGCGCGTCTACTTCGACCAGAACATCGACCGCTGGTTCGTTCTTGAGCGCTCGCAGGACAATGATATTTACGGCAACGAGCTCACCTCGTCTCACCTCTATCTTGCCGTCAGCCAGACCGCCGATCCTACCGGGAACTACAACATTTACGTAATGACTACCACCAATGCCAGCCATAATGGCTGTCCTTGCCTCCCCGATTATCCGCAGATTGGGGCCGACCAGTACGGATTCCACATCGCCTGGAACGAGTACAGCACATTTACGTACGAATTCCTGGACGCGTCTATACTGACGCTCTCGAAAGCATCCCTCGCTTCAGGCGCCGCCGCGCCCACTGCCGTCCAGGTCCTGGTGCCTTTCAGCACCGGCTTCGAGTTCGCCATTCAACCAGCTACCACGCCGCCGGGAGCGGTCTCCTTCCTGGCAGCTGGAGGCCTGGAGTATTTCGCCAGCACGTCCAGTACTGCTGTATCCGGCAGTCAGATTGCGCTGTGGGCCATGTACAATACCAGCTCGCTGGCTACCTCAAGCCCCAACCTGACTCTGACTCAGACCACCATCCCCACTCTGTCTTACGCCGCTCCGTTCGTGGCGAATCAACAGGCCGGTCTGATACCTCTAGGTACCAGCGTGGGGGACCCGCTCGAGTTTCTTGACGGGGGAGATTGCCGCGTCCAATCTCTTACTTACTCCACCGGGCGTCTTTTTCTAACGTTTCCAACCGGCGTCCGCGATCAGAATTCGGCATTGGTGGTCGGAGGTGCTTACATAGTCCTTTCCCCAACCTATCGCAGCGGCGTTCTGACCGCGCAGGTCCTGAACCAGGGATACCTGTTCGTCAATAGCAATCATCTGTTGCGGCCGGCCATCGCCATGAACTCACAACCGGTACCAACCGGCGCCATTGCAGTCACCCTGGTGGGACCCAATTGGTATCCCAGCGCGGCGTTGATTCCCTTCCAGACATTCTCCACGCCATCCACGATTGAGGTCGCCGCCACCGGTGCGCTTCCGGAAGACGGGTTCAGCGGCTACGCGTACTATGGTGGCGATGGCGTTGCCCGCTGGGGCGACTACAACACGGCGGTCGCCGCCAGCGACGGCTCGATTTGGATGGCGGTGGAATACATCGGGAATTTCCCAAGAACCCAATTTGCCAACTGGAATACTTATGTGATTTGGAACCAGCCTTGATCGATTTCTGCTGGACCAGATTCCAGTATTGGCTCGCGGCGTGGAACGAGGTTATGGCTTAGCCAAAGATGATACCGACAAAGACTCAACGGCGCACTCCGGAAAAAGCCAGCACCACCTCCACCTCGGTCGGCGGGGGGATCGTCATTGTCGATTCGAGCTTTCGTCCCATCGCACTCGACCGCCGGGCAGAGGCCATTCTCGACGATGTCGACGCGCACTCCGGCGGATCCGACGGCGGCTCCGGCCTTCCGCCGAAAATCGTCAACCTGCTAAGTGGACGGTCCCACCGCGAGCTGGAGGCGACACACCTGCGCGTGAGTGCCGGAGACCATGAATACAGTTGCCGCACCTTCGTGTTAAGACCGCGAGCCGAAGGTGCGATTCAACCCATGCTGGCGCTGTATCTCAAGCGGGATCTATCCATGGCCGATGCCATGCGCCGGGTGGGCGCGGACTATCATCTCACGGACCGCGAACTGGAGGCGCTGATCGGTGTGGCGATGGGGCTCACCAGCAAGGAACTCGCGGCGCGGATGAATATCAGCCCCAACACGGTTAAGGCGTTCCTGCGTTTGATCATGATCAAAATGGGTGTAACTACCCGCGCGGGGATTGTCGGCAAGCTCTTCGACCAGAATGGGCACTTCTCCGACGGATGAGGCGGGATTGCCGAGCTGAGCCCGCGCTTCCGCCGAAGGCAAGCGAGCGGGCCTCCCGGCCGGCAAGCCGACTTTCAGATGCGAACCGCGGCTACCTCTTCGAGGCTCCCAATGCACCGGCCCCGCACGAAGTGCAAACGCCATAGGTGCTGCCATTGCTGAGGATGGACGCGCATCTGCCGGCAAGGCTGGCGATGTCCGCGGCACTCGCCGCCACTGGCGTGAACTGCGTCTCTGTAGTCGTGTACACGCCGGCCCCGGCCATCGGATGGAGTGTCGTGCCCCAGGCGATCATTCCCCGAACGATGTTCGTACTGGTCACCGCCGCCGCGCTGCCGCTGCAGCTAGTTCCGGTGCCGCCGGCACCCGCCAGGGTGGCAACCAGTTTAATGGAAACCGATGGCGGGATCACGCCGGTCAGGGTCCTCGAAGTGAGGTCCGCGTTGACGCCAAGGTCAACCACAGCGTTCGGCGTCACCAGGCAGGAGCAACACGCAACTTCCTGCTCGTCGGTGGCATCGAGCGCATAGACGTTCACGCAGATGTTGCCCAGGTTGCCGGCGCTCGGGCCCAGCGCTTCTTCGCCGTTATACCCCGTGTTGGCGATGTCGATATACGACTCCCCGGCGACCGGGTTGGCCGCGTAGCGCATCTGAACAGGCGCGTCCGAGCTGAACGTTAACAGCGTAAGGCTGGCGGAATCGACAGCCAAGGATTCATGACAGCTCCCAGGACTGCTGCATCCTCCGGACAATCCGATTGCGAGCCACACTCCGCCGATTGGCTCGCTGGCAAGGACCGGATAGGCCGCAAGGTAGCCATTCAGTGTGTTGGTATGGCTCTGGCCACCCAGCAGATAGGTGCCGGTGGTGTTGTCGTATACGTTAAAAAGCGTCGCATTCGGGTCGATGGTCATGGTGGTTTGCCCGACGCCGGAAATGCCAAGGCTCTGGAATTCGATCAGAAGAATCTGATCGGTGGGACTGGCCTGACCGAACGACTGAGAGGGGTCCGTAAAAGCCAGCATAAAATAGGGACTGTCCGCCTGTTGGGCGGTAAAAGTCACTAACGCACTCACGCCGCCCAAAGTCCCAAACGTCAAACCGGCCGGCAGCGGGTCGGGAATGTTGCTCGCATTCCACATGAGTTTCGCGTAGTCGGTGTCGGGGCTGATCGCGAGAGTCACACCGCTGTTGGCGCCGCATACCGAGTCCTGCGACCCCGCAAATGGCGTGAATGTGTCGCTTCCAAATCCGCCCTGAGTAGCCTGATTTGGACAAAGAATCACTCCACTACCCGCGGAGCAGGTACCCGCCAAGCCGAGGAGCGCCAAGCCTGCGGCGAAAAATCCGAACCTGAGAGACCCCGTTTCCCGGAGCGCTCTCCACCGACCAACGCTGTCCATGGTAGTCCTCCCAAATATTTGTTTGCGGCCGGATTTCCGTTTTGCCGTGCTCGCCATCATTCCATTCCACTCGAAGGTGGACGCCAAACTGGAAATCGCTCAAGTTAGTATACTTCCGACCCTTAGGATTTTCTACTATTTTGACGTGAGTTAGTATCTTATTCCTTTAATCTGCCATATGGGTTAGTACTATCAGAAGTACTGAAACCAATCAGCTTTTCGCCGTCTAAGTCTTGCAGCAGAAACTGGCTAAGTCTCGTGTGCGATCGCGGCCGCGAGAAGCGCCATCGCCAGGCCGGCGGCGGCGTCCGCCAGGTAGTGGTAGCGTCCGTAAACCGTGGCGGTCGCGATCAGGATCGCCATCGTCAGCAGGAACGATCGCAGCCAGCGCCGCTCCGGCATGGCGCGCCAGGCGCCAAAGGCCGCGGCGAACGCTCCGGCCACGTGCGCGCTCGGGAAGACGCTGGTGTGGATGCCGTAGTTGCCCAGCAGCCACCAGTTAAACCGCCTGAAGACGGTGTCGTAGGCCGGGAAATCCTGGCCAAAGAAAACCACCCGCGGCGGCTCGGAAGGCCAGAACGGAAACTGGGCGTAGCACAGCAGCACGCCCGTCACAAAAACCAGCAGGAACCGATCCGCCTTCTCGCGCCGGTGGTAAATGTAGAGCATCGCCAGGGCAAACGGCGCCAGCGCGTACACCAGCGAGTAGGCGATTTCCAGAATCGAAGGCAGCACCGGCCCCAGCGCCTCGATCAGGGCCTTGCCTCCGCCGCGCAAAACCGCGTGGTCCCACACCACCCAGCGTGCTTCTAGCGCGTGATCGAGATGCGGCTGCGCGAACCACCCCATTTCGCGATACGCCAGTATGACCACCGCCAGCGGCGCCCAGTCGCGCATTACGCTCAGCGCCAAGGTGGGCCTGTACCAATCCAGGGCGATGAGCAGCAAGTAACCGCTCAGAATCGCCAGGTTCAAAGAGATGACACGGACGCCCACGGCGGGCGCGACTGGAAGCGCCGCGCCGAGAACGGCCGCGTAAATCAAAAACGCCAGAACCACCCACTCCGATCTCCGCACGACGTCGACGGCCGCAACCGGGAACGCTCGCGGCGGCGCAGCCACAGCATTGGGTAAGAAGTCCAGGGAGGCTTGCATGGCGGTTCCTTACTCTTCCAATCCGGACTCGCTTAGGGCCAGTGACAGATAGCCGCAAGCCGCGCGTCCGGCGCCGGCGCTCTCGAGTCCGACCGCCTGCCGCGTCTGGCTCAACGTGGTGAGCACCGAGTTGCGCGACAGGCGGTTCACCACCGGACTCACCAGCCAGTGCAGCGAAGCCGGGATATCGCGCGTAAGCGCCAGCGCTTCCAGCTCCACGTAGACCCCGCCGTCGCGCTCCTCCAAACGCGCCATGCTGCGCAGCCGCCAGATATAACCGCTGCCATGGTCCGGCGGCAAGAGCCGCTGGCCGCTTTCGCCGTAGTCGGCCACTTCCCGCACCTCGGTCGTGGTGGCCTCGTTGTACCAGCGCGATGCGCCGATAGGGAAATCGCGCGCTTCGTACACGCCGTTCAGCGCCGCGGTCACGAACAGCACGCGACGCTCCCACAACATGGAAAACTTTTGTTCGTTTCTACCGCACTCGATGGTCCTCGAATCGGCCACCACCGGCTTATAGATGTCCTTGTAGCGCGCATAGTCGTGGACCACGGCCAGCACGCCGGCAAGCGTGGCACTGGGAATGAAGGCGCTGCCGAGCCAGTCGTGGATCAATCCTCCGGCTACTCTTTGGTTGCCCTGCCCGGCGACCGGAGTCACGACGATCTCCCCTTGGCGCAGTTGCCGCGACCGGCCGGGCGTTTCGTCAGCCCACAAGAAAGGTCTGCGGCCGTCGAGACGCGCCTTCATCCGCGCATCGGCCGTCCGCAGATAAGCATCCCACGCGCGCAGCGTCTCCGGCTTCAACTCCGCGGCCGGCAGAATTCCGGGCGCGGCCAGCATCACCGCCAACCCCAAAGCGACTCTCGCGCTCTTCATGCTATTGCCTCCGCTAACTTCACGCCTCACAAAGGCACCCGACCTGCCATCCCGTGAATGGCGCGGCGTTGGTTGAATTCATTGGACGGCTAATCAACATGGCCGGCGTAATGACGAAGACAAGTGCCGAATAGTCAGCACTTGGACATCACTTTCGGCACCCCACAGCCAGCCGAATCGCCAATACCCGATTCTTTCCGGGAAGTTGCGAAATCGGGATTTTGGCCCGCTAACTGCCTCTTTCCCAATCGTGAGGATAAGAGGGACTTGGCCGCTGGCCATGGTGCTGGTCTCGATCCCGCAATTGCCCGCTCACGCCGCCGGTCCGGGTCCGGAAGGCGCTCTCGACCGGTGTCTGGCGGCCAGCGCCGGCGCAACGGCCTGGGATACGGCGGAAGTCGACATCGAGGCTTCCCTTCCGCAACTCGCCGAAAGCGGCCGCCTGCGCGCCATTCGCCGGAGATTATTCGGCAGGATCGAGTATCAGATTCTTGAGCTCCTGGGTGACCGCACGATAAAACAACAGGTTATCGGCCGCTACCTCTCGGCCGAGAAGGAAGCCGCCGGGCGGCCCGCGGCCCAAGTGGCGATTACTGTGACTAACTACCGTTTTCACTTTCGAGGCGCGCTCGAAACCAACGGCTCGGAGGTTTACTCATTTGGAATTACGCCGCGTAAGAAACGCGCCGGTTTGATACGCGGTGAGTTGTGGATCGATGCCGCCACGGGCGCGCTATTGCGCGAATCCGGCCGCATGGTCCGCTCTCCTTCCATATTCATACGGCGCATCGACGTGGTACGCGATATCCGTTTCCGCGACGGCCAACCGCTGGCGCGTGTCACGCACCTGTCCGTCGAAACGCGGTTGGTCGGCCGTGCCGAGCTGACCATAACCGAGCGGCCACTGCCGGATTCCGGCCCCGTGTCGGCTCACTGAGGAGAACACGATGAAGACGCTCATACTGGTGATGGCCGCCTGCCTGCCCGCCCTGGCAGCCGAGCCCGCGCCGGATCCAGCCACAACGCCGGCGGCGCCCCACGCGCGTTGCGCCGATAGCGGCAAACGGCCGGCGAGGAAGACGCGCAAATGGCATTCGCCGCTCTACTACCTTGGGCGCGCCGGCCAAGCCGAAGTCAACCTGGCGATCCGCCTTTCCTCCTGGGGCATCCATGACGGTGGGACAGACCTCCCGGCCTGCCGGCTTCCGGCGCCGGCGGACCGGGAGGACAGGACCGGAGGCCTGTCCTACGTTACCAGCGCTGCTCGGTAGCGTAAGAGAAGCCGGTGATGTTGCGGGCTTCACCCTCGATCGGCTCGAATACCGATTGAACCGCCACCCGGCCCGGCCCCGAAAGCCGCAGCCACAAGTAGCGGTTGCTCCAGTAGCCCCAACCCGAGAAACCCGTGGACGGCCGCTCGAAGTGCAGCGCCATCTGCACCGCCGGGTCCTTGAAAATCAACGCCGTGGGCTTAATGAGAATCGTTTGTCCGGGACCGAGGTGGCGCACGAAGATGTTGCCGCCGGCGTGCAGCAGCAGCAGGCCCGGCGCCGCGGGCGCGGTGAACCGGTCCATGAACATGCCGATCGGATAGTGGGTTTCGGTGTCGTTGCCCGACTGCGTCCGGAACCAGATGCCGGTTTGAAACCAGTCGTACTGCACGTGCGCGGTCGCCACCAGAAAGAGATGCTCGCGCACATCCACGGCTTGGCCGGGCTCGAGCGGAAGGGGAATCAGCTCGCCCGGCAGATCGCGCGAAAAGGCAATGTGGCCGGGCCCGCGGGCCTGCGTCATGATGAGCGGCATTCCGGCGAAGACGCGCTTCCAGCCGCCGGCCAGCGGCATGGTGGTGATGTCGATGTGCGGATCCTTCCACAACAGCACGTGGTGGGTGAAATAGATGCTGTCTTCGGCGGCCAGGTTCATATCCGCCACCGGCACGTAGAGTCCCTCCACCTGGCAGAAGGAATTTCCGAATTGCAGCTTCGCCATGTCCTTGCGGGCCGGTAACTGTCCCCAGCCGGATTCGGCCGCCACGCCTGCCAGCGAAACCGCGGCGCCGCAACGGGGACAACTCGATTGCGCCAGGTCCACCACGTTGCCACACCAGGAACATTTGGCGCTGGCGCCGCGCGGGGCCGCGGGCGAAGGAGCCGGCATCGACAAGTGAGGCGCGGGCGGCGCCGGCGCCGCCGCCTGGTAGGAAGGCGCCGGGGGAGGCGCGGCGGCCGGCGGCTGTTTTACGGGCGAGCCGCAACCCACGCAGAAATTGCCGCCTTCGGGAACCTGGGTACCGCAATGGATGCAAAACATGGTCGCCGCCTATTCCGTATGATGATGCACGTACATCGACTGGATGCCGATGCGCCCCGGCCCCGTCATGCGCGCCAGGCTCATGTTCGTGCCGCCCAGAAACCCCGTGCCCAGCCGTTGAAATTCCACCTGCATGGTGACCGAGGAGTCCTTATAGAGAAAGGCGCCCGGTTCCACCATGATGCTTTCGCCCGGCCCCAGGCGCCGCTCGAACACGTTGCCGTAACCGTGCAGGATGAGCAGGCCGGGCGCGCCGGTAGTGACGAAGCGGTCCATGTACATACCCTGTCCGCCGAAAAGAATGTTGGTAAGCCCCTTGATGCGGATGAAGGAATAGGCCACCTGGTGGGAGCAAAGCAGGAAGGCGTGCTCGCGCACGTCCACCTCCATGCCGGGGTGCAGCGGCAGCAGCACCAGCTCTCCCGTGGCATCGCGCGAAAACGCGATCCGCCCCGGCCCGCCGGCCACCGTGATCAGAAACGGCATGCCGCCGAAGGCGCGCTTCAGTCCGCCGGGAAGCTGCATCACGCTCAGCGGCACGCGCTCGTCCTTCCACAGCATCACGTGATGCTCGAAGAAAATGGCGTCGCCCGAGCCCAGATTGATTTCCGCCGCCGGCACGATCTCGCCTTCCACCTGGCAGGTGCTCCCGCTGAAATGGATCTCGGTCATATCTTTGATGCGCGGGGCTTCGCGCCAGCCCGATTCGCTCACCAGGTTGCGCACGTCCAGCGGCGCGCCGCAGGCCTGGCACGAAAGCGCCGTCTTCACATTCATGCTTTGGCACCACTGGCACTGAATCCGCTCCAGCGGTTCGCCCGGCGGAATATTTGAAGGGTCCGTCATCAGGGCAGTCTCCTCCCATGCCGCCGGCAGACTGGCGGCAGCGACCTATTTTACCCGGAAAAGCACCCCGCCGAGGGAGCGGTTTTGTATTATCGGCGCCGCTCCGGCTCCGCAGGCAAGCAACTCAAAGGTGCGAGCGGTGGGTTCAGCGCGGCTTCTCGATCAGGTGCTGCTCGGCCACGCGGCGAAGAAATGCCAGAACCTGTGGTGCATTGTACTGGCGGGCGGGCTCCAGCTCGCCTTGATTGGTGAATCCGACAGGCTTGCCGTCCGGAGCGAAAAACGCCGCCGCGGGCACGCCCTTATGGAGGTTCACGCCCAACTCCTTGGCGATCCCAAGGTTTGCGTTCATGTCGCCGATATTCACGTTCACGATCTCGAAGTGCGCTTCCACGTATTCGCGTACGGGCGACTCGTGGAGCCGGTCGTGAAGAGCTCTACAATCCGGACACCAGTTGCCGCCGAAAACGACCATCAGCAGCTTGCCGGAGCGGCTGGCGCGTTCCCGCGCCTGCTGAAGGTCGGACGCGGCATTGCCGGGGGGAGGATACGGGCCCGCGGCGGCAAACGCCAGAGAGAGCACCTGGGTGGTAGCCGCCATGAGTACCAATTGGCGCGATAACGACATGCGATGAGTATACAACTCTCGATCCGAGATGGGGAGGGGCCGGATCTCGGCCGCTAGCAGAGCGTCACGTTGGAGCGCTTCCCCCACGCATTGCGGAATTCTCGTCGAAGAGGGGCCGGCCAGGGGGTCCGCGACAGAGTGCAATGAACCCCGGATCCCTCTTCCCCGAACCTGCTATACTTGGAATCGTTGGAAGTTGATCGCTTATCCCTCA
>JBKQVG010000050.1:0-4551 GCA_052325345.1 Bryobacteraceae bacterium | reverse complement strand
TCTTTGCCGGCAACCTTAAACTGTTCGAAGACGTGCTCGAAGGTTTCCATGACTACCAGTGTAGATGGATTCGGTCCGCGCTTCTCGCCGGCGGCGGTCCGATCGTTCGCTGCCGAAGCGGGTTGCTTGAGAAGATCGTGAGCGTCCAGATGGAGGGCCTCCAAGATCGCGTCGGCCATTTCCACGGAAAGTTCTCGCCTGCCCTTCAAAACGTTGTGGATGTGCGGTTGCGAGACGCCCGTGGCGCGCGCCAGGGCACGTTCCGTCAGTTCGCCGTTACGAACCATGTCGCGGAGGCGTTGGACGAGGCGGCTACGGATTTCGGCAAGACCTAGCACGGGACCCTCGCCATATATTTCAGTTTGAAATAGGCAGTAAGATTATGTCTTATTTTCCAGGTGCTCAAAGTACACTATAGCAAACGTTCAGGGTTCGTCAACAGCCAGTAAGTATTTATCCAGTGGAAGCTTACGAAGTTCTCCCAAGTATGAATTCAGCGTAAATTGTAATAAATTATAATAATTATTGAAAAGATTTAATTGACTAATTTTAAATTAATGATATGATTTAATACCAGAATAGGGACGGCCTCGTACGATATGCCGTCTCCGGGAAGGAATAAATTCAAATGGATTGGAGTCGTTCGAACGCAATCGGTCCGGCGCGTGCCACCTGTGTACATTGCAAGGGAGCGGGCACGCGCCTTGTCCGCCGCGACAAGCAAGTCCCTTGCTATTGTGTCTTTCGGGGCATATTCCGAGCTTGTTACAACCGCTTCCGCGAGTGCGCGGAGTTGGGCGCGCACACCAGTACGGTTTCCTGGGACCACCTGGGAGGCCGGGATGGCCGCCGTTCTTATTCTCGAAAAAAGGAAGAATATGCGGCTGATTTCTGTCTGGTAAGCCGCCGTGTTTTGAGTGACGCGGAATATGCTTTTTTCCGCTATCACTTCTTGCTCGGCGCCGACTGGCGCCTGTGCTGCCGCCAGTTAAAGATGGATCGCGGCACTTTTTTTCACGAGGTGTATCGTATTGAACAACTGCTGGGCCGGAAATTCGCCGAGCTCAAGCCATACCCCCTCTATCCCGTCACCGATTACTTCGCCGGTGTTGTCAACAAGGACCAACCGGGGCTGGAGGTGGAACCGCTCGAATTACCCTTGTCCGCCTAGGCCGCATTTTCATTCGGACGAGATCTCTAAACCCCTGTCCCCGCGCAGTCCCGTCCGCGGCCGTTTTTCCAATCAAGCTTGCACGCCCATCCGTGCGCCCCTGTCGCTGCCCCGGGCCGGCGGCAGGGGCCATTCTCATTCCGCATTACAATAAAGCTTCCCTCGATGGATGCGCTCACACACACGGCTACGGGGTTATTGCTGAGCCGTGCGGGCTTGAACCGCTGGACGCCGAACGCTGCCGCGATCGTGATGTTGGCCGCCAACGCGCCCGACATCGATATCGTCACCGCGGCCGGCGGTTCCCTTAATTACCTGCACTATCACCGTCACCTGACCCACTCGCTGGCGGCGATGCCGCTGATGGCGCTGCTGCCCGTGCTGGCAGTGCGGCTGATCGGCCGCAAGCCGGTGAACTGGCTGGGCGCGTGGTGCGCCAGCCTGGTCGCCGTCGCGTCGCACCTGCTGCTGGATTGGAGCAACAGTTACGGCATCCGCCTGCTGCTGCCGTTCTCCTCTCGCTGGCTGCGCCTGGACTGGACCAACGTGATCGATCTGTGGATCTGGGCGGGCCTCGGGATCTGCCTGGCGGGGCCGTTTCTGGCATGGCTGGTGGGTTCGGAGATCGCTTCGGGAGCGGCGCTGAAGCGGCAGCATGGCCGCGCCGCCGCCTGGACGGCGCTGGCCTTTCTGCTGCTTTACGAGGGTGGGCGCGCGACTTTGCACGCCCGCGCCGTGGCCACCCTGGACTCGCGCCTCTACCAGCAGACCGCGCCGCTGCGGACTTCCGCGCTCCCCGATGCCGCCAATCCCTTCCGCTGGCGCGGCGTCATCGAAACGGCCGAGTTCGATGCCGTCGCCGACCTCGACCTGACTTCGGAATTCGACCCCTCCCGAGCCGCCATTTTTCTCAAACCGGAGCCCGACCCGGCCATCGACGCGGCGCGGCGGTCGGATATCTTTCGCCAGTTTCTGGAGTTCGCGCAGATTCCGTTGTGGCAAGTCTCTCCCGCGCCCGACATGGACGGCGGGAAGCTGGTAGAGGTTTTCGACCTGCGATTCGGCACGCCGCTGGCGCCCGGCTTCATGGTGTCCGCCACCGTGGATGCACAGCAACGCATCCTCCGCGCCAATTTCCAATGGGGCCGCCTCCGGCCGCGCTGACGTTGGCGGCAGGAGCCGAGGAAGCCGGAAGAGAGAGTGCTCGCGCCGCGCCTAAGGCTCCGCCCTCCCAGCATCTAAGCCTTTCCGCTCATTGCCTGGCTGCCACGCTGCCCTCACACTGACAATATGCGGGTTCTCGACGATACCGTCCTTGACCTGGCGCAGCTTGAGGAAGTCACCATGAACGGTCGGAAACTGATGCGCGAGGTGCTGGGTGTCATGCTCGACGATACGGGCAGTCAGTTGCTCCTGTTGGATGCGGCGATTCGAGCCGGCGACCTGCCCACTTGCCGTCGCCTGGCGCACTATTCCAAGGGCGCTTGCGCCAATGTCGGGGCGGGGCGCGTGGCGGCGGTCTGCCTGCGCCTGGAACAACAGGCGATGAATGGCGAGATCGCGGCCTGCAGCCAGTCCCTGGCGGCCCTGCGCGACGAGTTGGACGCCCTGCGGCAGGAGATCGGCGCCGCTCTCGAGGACGAGTCGCCGGCGTAGCCGCGAGCTACCGAGCCGCAACCCCAGGGAGCGGCCCTGTGATTCACGAGCCACGAACCGTCCGCCCCGCCTGCGCCGATTTCTCCAGCAGCAGTTTGACCGCATCGGCGCAAAGCACGGCCGCGTGCTTCGACCCGGCTTCGAGCCCTCCCAGCGCCCGTTCTACGAAAGAGGCCTCAAAACCAGCCAGTTGGTCCGCGCTCTTGCCCGAAATCCACTCGGTGAGCGCCGAGCCGGCGGCGATGGAAGCCGTACAGCCCCTCACCTTGTAGCGGGCGGCCGCCGCCCTTCCGCTTTCAAACCGCACCGAGAGACGCAGGATGTCCCCGCAGGCCGGGTTGCCGGCTTCAACCGTAAGGGCCGGCGCCGGAAGCTCGCCCACGTTGCGCGGGTTCTGAAAATGATCCAGCAGAAGATCGGAATACATGCCGCTCCGCTGCCATCATGACACGGCCCCCGCCGGCTTCGCCCGGAATAGCCGGGCGAGCGGGCTAGCGGCGGGCATTCTCGCGCTCCTTTACCAGGCGCACCAACAGGCGTAGACGGCGCTCGAAACTGGGGTCGGATTCACGCGTATACAGCAGCAGCCGTCTGGCGCGGCGAATGCGTGTTTCCAGCCTGTTGAGTCCGAACCCATCGAGCGGGCGCGCGCCGGTCATGCACTTACCCGCATGGCGCGCGCGCGCGTTTGCGCCATCGCCTCGCGGAAGCCGGTGCGCGCCGCCCGGCGCGCCGCCACTGGCCGGAGCAGGCCGCGATCGAGCGAGATTACCACCCGCCGGTCGCTCCATCCGTTGACTTCGTCGGGAAAGATCCACCAGCCCGCGCCCGGCAGGAAGGCGATCCAGTGATGCGCGTGCAATTCGCTGCGATACAATCTGGCGCGGGCCCGCCCGCCAGGCGCGGCCGCGCGTTTTCGAACCGTGATGCGAGGCATCGGAATGAGAAAGTGCCGGCGCCACGCGGTAATTCTCACCAAAGAATGGGGGACTGGCGCCGGTTTCCGGCCGTCACTTCAATCCAGCCGCGCGTAAACCTGGATCCATTCCTCCGCGCTGATTCCCCGGTTCCAGAGGAAAGCGTCGGACGCTTCGAACACGCCTTCCTCCGGAAAGGCCAGGTTGGCGCCGCAGAGGGCGGCCAACGCCGTTCCGAACGGATGGCGCAATCAGAAAGTGTACAGCAGCGTGCCCGGCACGGGTTCCGCGGGAGCCCCGGCGGTCACGGCGGCTTCCCCTTCCGGCGACACCGGTACTTCGCCCGACACCTGCCGGTAATAGATACCGGTTTCGCCCAGATAAACCTCCAGTTCGGACGGGCGCGGCAGGGTACCCTGAATCAGCGATTCCGACAGCGGGTCCTCGATGTATTTCTGCAGCGCACGGCGAAGCGGGCGTGCGCCATAGCTGCGGTCCGCGCAGGTCTTCTCCAGAATGTACTTGGCGGCTTCGGGCGCCAGGCGGATCTTGACCTGCTTGGCCACCAGGTTTACATTCACCTGGGCGACCAGCAGGTCCATGATCTGGATCAGATCGTCGTCGGTGAGCGAGCTGAACAGAATCACCTCGTCCAGCCGGTTCAGAAACTCCGGATTGAAGGCCTTCTTCACTTCGCTCCGCACCATTTCTTCGATCTTGGAGGGGATGCCCTCGCCAGCCGGAGCCGAAAAGCCCAGGTGCCCGCGTTTTTCGAGGAAACGCGCGCCCAGGTTCGAGGTCATGATG
>JBKQVG010000049.1:0-13820 GCA_052325345.1 Bryobacteraceae bacterium | reverse complement strand
CCACAAGTAGGCGTCTTCGGCGTAGAGGCAGCGGTTCTTCTCATAGAAACCGCCCAGCGCGAGAAACACCGGGCGGCGCATCACGGTCGACGAGGGCAGCATGTGGGCCAGAAAACCGGCCATCAATTCCGGGGTGGTGGCGGCCGTAACCCGGAAGCGGCCCTCGGGAATCCCGATCCGCTTCCAGCGCAGAGCGGTAGATACCGGGCCTGGAAACTCGAGCATGGCCCAGGTGAGGCAGGCGACCGCCGGTCCCCATTCTTCGAGAAGCCGCACGCTTTCGGCCAGATAGCCGGGCTCCCAGGAATCGTCGGCATCGAGCCATGCCACCAGATCCGCGCCGGCCTCCCGCACGCCCCGGTTGCGCGCCGCCCCCGGGCCGGCATTGGCTTGGCGGATCAGGCGCACGCGGGGATCCTGGCAGGCGCTCACCACGCCGGCGCCGCCGTCGGTCGATCCGTCGTCCACCACAATCACTTCGATTTCCGCCAGGGTTTGCGCCAGAACGGAAGCGAGCGCGCGGCCAATGTAAGGCTCCTTGTTATAGAGGGGAAGCACCACCGAAACGCGCGGCGCCCAAACACGTCCGGTCATGCCGCCAGAATCTCCTGGTAGAGCCGGATCAGGGCACGCCGGTAGACGTCCGGGGAGAACGATTCCTCCGCCATCCGACGGGCTTGTTCGGCCAGGCGCAGGCGCAAGTCTTCCTCCGCCAGCAGGCGCGCCAGCTCGCCTGCCATGGCAGCGGGGTCGCGCGCGTCCACCAACAAGGCGGTTTCCCGGTGGGTGACGATTTCCGGAATCCCACCCACCCGCGTGGCCACGATGGGCCGGGCGGCAAGCATGGCTTCCAGCAGCACGTTGGGCGAGCCTTCCGAGCGCGACGGGATGACCACGATTTCCGCCATGGCGTAGTAAGGACGCACATCGCCGCGCAGCCCGGCCAGGGTGACGTGCTCCTCCAGGCCCAGGCGCCGCCGGGCGGCTTCGATCCGCGGGCGCTCGATCCCTTCGCCCACCAGCACCAGGTGAAACCGGCTATGGATACGGCGGAGTTGCGCGGCGGCCTCCACCAGGTCCAGGTGACCTTTTTCCGACGACAGCCTGCCGATGCTCACGATCAGCGGCGTGCCTTCGGGGGCGGGGATTTCCGCGCGGGCGGCGCGGAGCGTTTCGGCGTCCAGCGGCGGAAAGGGCGAAACCGAGTTATGCCGCACGCTGATGCGCTCGCGCCGCACGCCCCGCCGCACCAATTGCTCGACAAACGGCTGGCACACCGTCACCACGTGGCGCGCCGCCGGCAAAGACCAGCGGGTCGTGGCATTGTACAAACGCATCTTCAGGTCTTCGGTAGTGAACCCGTGGTGAAACGCCACCCAGGCGTGTTCGCGCCACAGCCCCGACTGGCGCAGGAAGAAGTGAGATTTGACGTTGTGCGTCTGCACGATCTGCGGGTTGCGCGTCCCGATCAGTTCGGCAATCCGCGCCGGAACCTTACGGTCGAAGCGGCCATTTTCGGCAATGACTTCCACCGGCAGCCCGGCAGCCCGGGCCGCGCCCAAAAAGGCGCTCTCCGGTTCGCCGCCGCGCCGGTAGCCGGCCACCACCAGCCCGATATCCGGAAGCTCATCGGGGGAGTGGGCGCTCCGCCGGGCGAATTCCAGAAGGTTCTTGGCGGGTCCGGTGACGAAGCTCGCCTCCATGATCGAGAGTACCCTGATTTTCGGCCTGATCACGCAGAAAGTCCAGCATAGCAGCCTGCCACGGCGTCGTCATGGAAATCGCTGGCGGGAGATGCGCTCCGCGCCACGTTATCATGAGAACTCAGCCTTGCGGATCACCACCGATATCCATGGCCTGGAGCGCGTCGCGCCTGCCGGGACCGTGGTACACAGTTTTTCGGCCGACCGCTACCCCTCGCCCTGGATGCGGCGCGTTCGGCTGCTCCTGGCGGCGCTCGCGAGCGATCGTCTGGTCATTCATTTTTCCCTGCCGGATGCGATCTGGTTTGCGGCCACGCTGTCTCTGATTCCGTTTCACCGGTGCCGCATCGCCACGCTCGATTTTTTTGTCGGCAATCCGCGCGGCTGGCGCCTCAAACTGGCTGGCTGGAGCCTCCGCCGCATCGACCGGATGCTGGTGTATTTCAGGGACAGCTCGGTCTTTCAGCGCCAGTTCGGAATCCCGCCCTCGCGGTTCTATTACATCCCGTTCAAGATTAACGGCATCGAGTTGATCGAGAAGGCTGAGCCCAGTGATGCGGGCTACATCTTTTGCGGCGGGCGCTCGCGGCGGGATTTCGCCACCCTGTTCGCGGCGGTCGAGCCGCTGGGCTATCCGGTCAAGGTCGTGACGTCGCCCGAAACGGAAATGCAGCCGCACGGCTCCTCGATGGCCGGTCTGATAGTTCCACCCAACGTCGAGGTCAGCACCAACGATCGATCGCCCGCGTTTTTCGTCGAAACCATGGCCGCGGCGCGCCTGGTGGTGATTCCCATCGTGAGGGATTCCACCACACAGGCCGGGATCGGAGTGTACCTGCAGGCGATGGCCCTGGGCAAATGCGTCATCGTTTCGCACAGCCTCGGGGTGAGCGATGTATTGACCGGCCAAGAGGCTATCCTTGTTCCACCCGGCGACCCGCCGGCCTTGCGCCAAGCCATCGAGCGCGCCTGGAACGACGACGCCCTGCGAAGCGGCTATGGCAGTCGCGCGCTGCGGTATGCCCGCCCGCTGGGTGGAGAGGACACGCTGCGGCGCTCCGTGCTGGCGGCTTTGCCGTAACACCAACCGCAATCTGGTGCCACGATGCCGGCGCCTGCCATAATACGGGGAGTGTCCGTTTCAAACCCGCACGGCCGTTTGGCTTATTTCCTGAACATCGTCTGGAGCTGGTTAGGATTTGCCGCGCTGTTGTTTTCCAGCCTGGTGGTGATGCCCTACCTGATTCGCCGTCTGGGGACGGCGCGGTATGGGGTTTGGGCCGTGGCGACGTCGCTGGTCGAATCCTTTTGGATGATCGACCTGGGGTTTCGGCCGGCCACCGTAAAGCTCACCGCTGAATTTCGCGCGCTGGGCCGGACGGGGGAGATCAACCGGCTCCTGAACACGGCCGTGGCTTATTCGGTCTTGACCGGGGGATTAGTCCTGCTGTGCGGATGGATCGGAGCGGAGCGCATCGCCGGAGTTCTGCACGTGGGCGATCCGGCCTTCCCGTTCCTTTTGCGGGTGGTGGGCGCCAGTTGGGCCGCCGGCCTGGTGTTCAACATCTTTTCGGCGACGCTCGAAGGATTCCAGCGGTTCGACCTGAGCAATCGCGCCGCCATGCTGGCGCCCCTGGTAAGGGGCCCGCTCAGCGTAATTCTGGTCATGTATGGATATGGCTTGAAGCAGATGGGAATTGCCCTGCTGCTGGGCCAGGCGTGCTGCTATGTCGCGACCTATCTGTTCTGCCGGCGTGTCTTCCCCGAGCTCCGCCTGTCGCCTCGAAACATCCACCTGGGGGCCGCGCGCCAGATTCTCTCCTATGCCAAACAAATGGTCGGCGGCATGGTCGGGGCTCGATTCCAGCAGGGAATGCTCCCCAGCCTGATCAGCCGCTATCAATCCACCCGCTCGGTCACCTATTTTTCCCAGACGCAGCGCCTGCTCGACTACGCCGCCGACGCGATCAGCCGCGTGGCCCTGGTGACGGCGCCTAAAGTAACCCACTTGCACGCCCGGGGCGAGAGCGAAAACATCGCCCGATTGACGCGCACGGCCAACCGCTATTGCCTGGCTCTATGGTGCTTGCCGGCCGGGTACCTGTTCGTATTCGGCGGCGCGGTGTGCCGGGTTTTGGTGAACCGCGAGTTCGGCGACCAGGTGGCCGTGCTCATGCCGCTGCTGCTGGTGGGCTATACCTGCTGGATGGGGCAGTTTATTTCCGCCGCCGTGCTGATGGGCATGGCACGCTATACCGCTTACTCGGCGGGGTTGTTGGTGGAGGCGTTCGTGGTGACCGGATCGGTGGTGCTGGTGCTGCCGCGCTGGGGGCTGCCCGGCACGGCGGTGGTAGTTGTGAGCGGCATGATTCTGACGCGCTGCCTTTGGTTGAGCCGCCTGGTGTGCCGGGAACTGAATATGAAACAAGTCGTTTTTCTGGCGCGGGTGTTCGGCCGCCCGCTGGCGCTGCTGGGAATTTCGCTGGCGGGCTTGCTGGCCGCGCGGCAGCTCCTGCCGCCTCAGCCCCAATGGATACCGCTGATCGCCGTCGGAATCCTGTACTCCTGCCTGTATGGGCTGCTGGCTCTGTGGTTTGTTTTGGAACCGCAGCATCGCTCCCAGTTGTGGAGCTACCTTCAGGAGAAACTGTCGGGGCGGCAGGCTGCCGCTTCGCCACTGCCATGAAGAATGGTTTTTCGGATGAGCCATGTTGAAGCTCGGAATCCTCGAGGCCGCGGGCTGCCCCGGCCAGGCTCGCGGGCCGCTGGGCTGGCTGCGCCGGAACCGGTTCGCCTATACTCTGCTGAAAACCTCGCTTCCGCCCAAAGCGGAAGAAATCCTGGTCTTTGAGCGCATCATGCAGCAGATGAAGCTGACCAGCGGCGTATATCGCACTACCGCGCGCAACCGGTTCGCCGACCTCGACGAGTGGGCGCAGCCGATTCTGGAGCGGCGCCTGGGCGGGCGGGCCGCCGTCCGCATCGAGGATTGGGCCGCTTCGGCCTGCGTCACGTCGCTTGAGTGGCACCAACGCCTGGCGCGCGGATTTCCCCGGTTCCGGCTCACCGCTTCGGACCTGAACCTGTACCTGCTGGCGCTGGAGGTGCCGGGCGATGGAACCTACGTGCTCGAAACCGGCGGCGGCCTGCTGCAATTCATCCGCCCGCCGTTTGTCATCCGCATGGAGCCGCCCGAGCCCCGCCTGCTGGCCGTCAACCGCATCCTCGGGAAACGGGCGCGGCGCAGGCTGGAGCGGATCTGGCGTGAATTGGGCGCGGGGCCGCAAATCGAAGGCCTCCTTGCTTTGCCCGAGGGCGCGGACGAAAAGCGGCTCGGAGCCATGCGACTGGTCAAACTTCCGCTGGTGCATCCGGAGGCGATCGCATTGGCGAACGCCTCGCCGGAATCCTTTGCCATCCGCAACCATTCCGTATTCGCGGCGGCGCCCGAAGCCGCCGACGTGGTGCGTACCATGAATATTCTGAACCTCTCCTACTTCGACCGGGGCAGGCTCGAACAGGGGGCGCGCAGCGTCTGGCGCAGCCTTGACGCCGGCGGCGTCTGGATCGTGGGACGCACCGTACGGGAACAGCCGCCCGAACATCGGGCATCGGTATTCGAAAAGACGGCGGAGGGATTTCGCCTGCTGGAGCGCTTTGGCGGCCCTTCGGAAATCGAGGACCTGGCGCTCGCCCTGCGCGTATGAGCCGTCCTGTTCCAATCCTGTACCTCATCCATTCGCTCGGCCACGGGGGCAGCGAGAGGCAAATGGCGGCGATGGCGCGCACCCTCGACCGCGGCCGATTCGCCGTTCACGTGGCCACTGTGAAAGGTGGATTCCGCGTAGCGGAGCTGAAGGCCGCGGGCATTCCGGTCATGGAACTGCCGTTGCGCTCCTATCTGGGCCGCGGCGTGACGACGGCGTGGCGAAACCTGCGGGCCTATATCCGCGAACACGACATCGCCATCGTGCATGCCTTCGACTACGCCGTGGCGCCGCTGGGTGTGGCGGCGGCGCGAACCGTGCCTGGAACGATCGCTCTTTCGAGCCAGCGCTTCCTCATGGACTCGGTGCCGCCGAAGTATCGCTACCTGATGCTGGCGGCCCACTGGATGGCGCATGGAGTAGTGGCCAATAGCGAGGCTGCCGCGGCGTGCCTGGAGCGCTATCGCTATCCGGCTTCGCGCATTCGGATTTGCCCCAACGGGCTCGACCCGGCCGATTTCCCGCCGCTTCCACGCCGGCATATAACGGAAATGGCTGGCGCCGGACTGGTGGTGGGAGTGGTGTGCGTGCTGCGTCCGGAAAAAAATCTGGGCCAGTTGCTCAAGGCCTTCGCCCGCGTGCGCGGCCGGGCCCCCGGGGTACGGTTGCTGATTGTTGGCAGCGGCCCGGAAGAGGCTGGGCTGCGAGCGCTGGCCAGGAGCCTGTCGCTGGTGGAAGATTGCCGCTTCCTGCCAACGACCCCGGACGTCGCGCCGCCGCTCCGAAGCATCGACATTTTCGTTCATCCTTCCTTGAGCGAAGGCCTGCCCAACGCCGTGATGGAGGCCATGGCGTCCGGCTGCACGGTGATCGCGAGCCGCGTGGGCGGATGCCCGGAATTGATCGAGCACGGGGTGGATGGGCTGCTGGTCAAGCCCGGCGACCTGGACGATTTGACCAACCGGCTCGGCGCCTTGATCGACGACCCGGCTCTGCGCGCGAAGCTGGCCGCGGCTGCAATCGCGCGCATCGGCCGTGAGTTCTCCATGCAGGCTTCGGCGCGCCGTCTGGAACAGATCTACGAAAGCTATCTGGCGCGCGCGCAATAGGAGCGAAGCAGGTCGGTCGCTTCTCGTAATACTGAAGTTATCGGGATTTCGCGGCCGGGTATCCTGTGTCATTCTGAAATGGTGACTCCGCGCGTCCCTCTACCCTCGTCCGCCGCGGTTCCAGGCCGGGGTAACGGAACCAGACCCTGGAGCGCACCGTCACAAGCCGGGCCGCTGCCTTTCGGCATGCCTGGCCTTCAGCCGGCTCCGCTGCCAACCGATATCGGCGTGACAACCGTGCTGCTGGGCGCCTTTGTCCTGATGTACGTCGTCCCTATCGCGGAGATCCTGATCATTTACGGCCACTTGCATATCCCGGTGGTGGTGATCGACGGCGTACTTCTGACGATTGCGCTGCCCCTCACGGGCCGGATCGGAGAATTCTGGAAGTCGCCGCTGGCGAAACCCTGGATGGCGACGCTGGTGATGATGTGCCTCGCGGCCGCGGCCGGTACCTACCCGGGGCGCAGTGTGCCGTTCATTTTCCAATATGGCGTCCGCTTCCACGTCCTGCCGTTCTATGTGGCGGCCATTGCGTGTACCACCAGGCGCGTCCGGCACCTGATGAAATGGATCGCCGGCGGAGGCGTGCTGCTGCTGCTGCTCTGCGCGGCGTTCGGCAAAGTTTCCCTGGAGGACCGATTTGCGCTGGCGCGGACTTCGCTTTCCAATCCCAACGATCTTGCCTTTTCGGTTGTGTTCGCGATGGCAAGCCTCACGTTGCTGGTTTTTGCCCGCTCCGCGGCCGGTAAGCTTCTGTGGTTTGTCACGTTTCCGGTCTGTCTTTATTACATCCTCAAAACTGGATCGCGGGCCAACTTCGTCACCCTGGTTGTCATGGGACTGGTCGCGTTCGCGCTGTCGTCGCGAGGCGTCCGCGCGCTCATGCTGCTGGTGACGCCCCTGCTGCTGCTGCTGGTGGTGCCTTTCATACCGCATGAGACCTTGCACCGGCTGACGCTGATCGTGTCCGATCCCGCCTCGGCCCGCGTCGAGCGGGGCCTGAAGAGCGCCGTGGACTCGCAGGCCGCGCGAACGGAGCTGCAAGAACGAGCCATCGAACTGACGCTGCAGCACCCCGTGCTGGGAGTGGGTGCGCTCATGTTCGAGGACGCGGTCGAGCAGATGGTTCGGGCCACACTCGGGGTCAAATCGGGATGGCAAGGCGCGCACAATACCTATCTGGAAATCTCGGCCGAAAACGGTATCCCCGCGCTGATTTTCTATGCCTGGAGCCTGGGACTTTGCTTTGTCTTGAATTATCGCGCCTATAAAGTTTGCAAGCGGGATCCGTCCATGGCCGAGAGCCTGCCGCAGTCGCTGTGTTTGATTCTCACCACGGTGGCATTCACCGTGGGCGTGTTGTTTTCCAATAACGCTTACGATCCTCACGTGGACGTCCTGGTAGCCATGACCGCGGCCAACTTTCTGGCAATCCGAAGCGAGCTGGCGGCCGCCAAGCTGGTAGCCAAATCAGCCTAGCCGCACGTAATGCCCAAGTACACCACTTCGCAAGTTCGCCAACGTATTTGTGTGCAACCGCTACGGAGCGGTTGCAGGATATGTGACCGTAATTGCGAAATCGGGCCCTAAGTAACTAGCGCATTTCCGTGCACCCTAATCGGGTGGACCGGCGAGGCGCTGGCGTTGCCGGGCCAGTACGTCGCCCACTCCGGCCAGCCAGCTCCCAAATACAGCCGCGGACACGGTTTGCTGGTCCAGAAATCTGGGCATCAACAGCGGATCCGTGGACGCGCAACCCAATCCGGCCTCGCACGTGGTCGCCGATCTGATTCCGGCGTTCTTCAACCAGGGGAGCATTTGCGGGCTGTGCTCCCCACTCGGGTAGCAAAAATGATGGGGACGCTTACCCGTAAGCTCAAAGATGCGCCGTCGATTCTCCTCAATTTCGTCTGCAAACAGGACCGGATCGAGTGGAGTCCGGTGCCGATGCGTATGCAACTCGACGTCCACCCCCTGGGCGGAGGCCTCGCTGACTTCATCCGGAGTCAGCAGCGATAGCAGCCGCTCCCTGCGAATCGAGTCATATTCGAAATTCAGATGGGCTGCAACCTCGGCGGCAAGCTCGTCTTTCGCTTGCCCCGACATTCCCCCGGATTGTGCCGTCCCCCGCACGCATTCCCAAGCTGCTGCCCGCGCCTCCGGAGCCGAAAGATCCAGATCCGTAGTCCATCCCAGACGGGCGTTCGGGCCGATCCGGAGATACCGGTTCCGCCATAGCATGTAAGGCACGATCAGGTTAAAAATCGGCCGCTTGGAGAAAACATAATACGTGGTCAGATACAGGGTCGCGGGGAATTGGAACTTTTTCAGGAGCGGGAGTGCCCGTAGGGAGAAATCGGCGAAGCCGTCGTCGAAAGTGAGGACAACCGCTTTCTCCGGAAGCCGGCCGCCGCGTAGCAAGTCCAAGCCCTCTTGAAGCGGCAACACGTTGTATCCGCCGTCGGCGAGCGCTCTCAGCCTATCCTCGAACAAGCCGGGCGTCAGGTGCAGTCCGGGACTCCACAGGTGCTCGTCGCGAAGAGATACGCCGTGGTAACCAAGCACCAGCAGGCGCTCCCGCCGCCACCTGGATTTCGCCACCACCCGGAACATGCCCGTTGCCCTCATGCCGCCGAGCACCGCGTTCTTGACCAGTCCCAGCATTCAATCCCCTAATTCCGGATGGGCATGTGCCCACCGGATCGCTGCGTCTCGCGGCCATATGGCGAAGCCGCACCGGTACCGAACTCTGCCTGCCTGGTAATCCGCGCTCCGCTCCGGGTTCCCATCGAGCACTCCGGATGATGGCGGAGCGGGCCGCAACAGCGTAATCATGCCGCCATGGTTTACGTACGGCCGGCTCAGCACTTCAAGCTGCGGATGATCCCGCACGGCGGCCGGATCGTGAAACCATGCGTCTGCCAGCAAAGCGCGCATGTCGGGTTGCAATTCGAGCGATCGGGCCATCCGATAGTACGATCGAAGCACTTCCTTAGGCACGCTCAGCGCCCGTTTGCGGGGAGCCGGGGCAACGTGCATGAAAAAACAGGGCGCCCGGCCTCCCAGGCGGAAGACCACAAACGCCAGAAAACGCAGACTGTCCGGAAATGTTGCCTGCAGGAAATAGGAGCGCGGGACGCCGGATATTTCCCATTCCATCGGTCCGGCCGGAAAGCGCCGCAAAGTGGCTATCTTGGCCGCGCGGTCGAAGTGGTACGACCCCGCCTCCATCGGGACTGTCATCATGTGCAGTTGGCGGAGGTCCTGCTCCAGCCGTCCGCGGACCCAATTGTCGATCGGCAGGGAAGACAGGTTCGGCAGTGCCCGGCGCGCCGCATGCCAGAGAAGCAGCCTCTCCATATCATCGCCCTCCAGGCCGGATTCCTTCTTGAGGGCTGCCACCCGCCCGGCGTTCGCTTCATCGCTTAGCATTCCCCAAGCCACGTCCTGGGCGTGCGTGCCGTTGCGGCGCAGAACAAGGTCCGCCCGCTGCAGAGCCTCGGGCACCTCTGAGGATGGAGACATCGATCGTGACGATACCTGATGTCGAGTATAATCGAATTCTTGGACGCCAATTCGCAGACCGGACCAGCGCAACAAGTATCGCCGCGGTCGCTCGAGGTCCGATGAGCCGGGGGGGATTTTTGCGTGCGATGGAGGAAATCCTCGGCGTCCCCACCCGGACCTTGCGGGAACAGGACAGCCGCGACACCGTGGCCCAATGGACTTCATTGGCGGACGTGCGGATCTTCTCTCTAATCGAAACCGAATTTGGCATCGAACCGGACGCCGAAGTCATCGAAGCGGAAACCGTGGCGGACTTGCTCCGGACACTCGAGGGCCGGAGCGCCTTCCGCGAGTGATGCGCCATACTGGTGAGCAATCATGGCAGGCCATGAGGATATGGATCGGGTTTTGTCCCGCCGCCTGCGGGCCCTCGAATACCCCGCGCGCCTGGAATTGGCCCGTGAGATTGTGGAGCGCTTGGGAAGCCGCTTCGATGCGGACGTCTGCGGTCTCCTGGTAGAGGAGATTGACAGAGCCGGCGGTCCGCTTCCAACCGATTGGATCGGCACTCTGCCGGACACCCCGAACGGAGCCTGGCTGCGAACGCAATGGCTCGCCGAAGGCGCCGCGCTGGCCCAGTCTTGGGAGCGTTTTTTTTCTTTGCAGGCGCGGCGGGACCCGCTCGACCTGCTGGCCTGGTCGCGCGCTTTGGCCGCTACCGGAGCCCGGGAGGAGGCTGCCCAGAAACTGCGCCTGGCGCTGGCCCAGGACGTCCCTCCCACTTTTTTCGCGCGCGCTCAAAAACTTGTCGATGAGCTGGCCGGTTCGGCGCTCTCGAACTTGCGGCAATGTAAGATCGCCGTGCTCGGTTCCAGCACAACCAGTCTGCTGGTCCCCATGCTGCGCGCGCTCTGCGTCCGCGACCGGATTGGAGCCGAGATCTACGAGGGGCCCTACGGCTCGATCCAACAGGAGATATGGGATGCCGATAGCGGCCTCTCCCGCTTCCGGCCCGATGTAGTCATGCTGATCGCCCACTGGCGGGATCTCCACCTGGAAGCCGTGACGAAAGACGAGCAGGCGTGGATCGGCCGGTTTATGGAGCAACGGAAAGCCGAGTGGAAACAGTTGTCGGACTCCTTCGCTTGCCACATCGTCCAGCCGTCCTTCGACTACCCGGCTGCCGAGGCTTACGGGCACCTGGCGGGCTTGCTTCCGGGAGGCCGGACCCGCGTGCTCGATCTGTTGAACCTTCGCCTGCGCGAGGAAGCTCCGCCAAACGTCTCCATCCTCGACATGGCCGAGGCGCAGCGCAAGTCCGGAACCAGGCGATGGGAGGATGAACTGGCCTGGACCCGCTACCGCCAGCACCCCGCCATGGAAGCGTTGCCGGAGCTTGCCGAAGCATGTAGCGCCCGCCTGCGCGCGGTGCTCGGACTGTCGCGAAAAATTCTCGTCGCGGACCTCGACAATACGCTCTGGAGGGGTGTCATCGGCGAAGACGGCCTGGACGGCATCGGCATCGGACCGGGCAGCCCCGAAGGGGAGGCGTACCTGCACCTGCAGCAGTACATGCTGGACCTCAAACGCCGCGGAATCCTGCTGGCCGTCTGCTCCAAAAACAACCTTGAGGATGCTCGATTGCCCTTCCTCCAGCACCCTCACATGGCGCTGCGGCTGGACGATTTCGCCGCCTTCTGCGCCAACTGGGAGGATAAGGCCGTCAACCTGCGCACCATGACGCGCGACTTGTCTCTGGGCCTGGATAGCTTCGTGTTCCTCGACGACAACCCCCTGGAGCGCGAGTGGGTGCGCTCCCAGCTTCCCGAGGTCGCCGTCGTCGAGTTGGGGCCTTCGCCGTTTCATTACCTGCGCCAGTTGGACCGCGGGCGATACTTCGAGGTGTTGTCGCTTTCCGGCGAGGATGTGGCTCGCGCCGACCAGTACCGGGTGGAAGCGCAGCGCCGCGGGTTGCGCGATTCGTCCGCTTCTCTGGACGATTTTCTAAAGCAGTTGCAACTCGTAGCCGCCGCCGAGGAGATCACTCCGAAAAACCTGGCCCGGGTAACGCAACTGGTGAATAAGACCAACCAGTTCAACCTCACCACGCGCCGCTACACCGAAGCCCAGGTGCTCGCCCTGGCCGAAGACCCTCTGGGATGGGCCAGGGCCTTTCAGTTGTCCGACCGCATGGGCAGCTACGGCCTGATCGGCGTATTATGTTGCCGGCCGGCTGCCGGCGGCGCATGGGAGATCGATACCTGGCTGATGAGTTGCCGCACTCTCGGAAGGCAGATGGAAAGGTTCATGTTTGACCGCCTCATCGAAGCCTCTGCCGCGCGGGGCCTCGCGCGTATCGTGGGCCTATACCGGCCCACGGCCAAGAACGGGTTGGTGAGAGAACTTTACGACCGGATGGGATTCCGGCGAGTCGGCGAAAGCGGCGAAGAGGTGCGTTACGAATTCGAAATGCCGCCAGTGCCGGTGGCGACCGCGACCCACGTTCGCAACATTCCGGCCTCCGCCACGCGGGCGGGGATATGAGCGGCAGCCGCTTGCATCACGTCGGATACGTGATCGCTTCGATTGCCGGTTCCGTGGACGAGTACGCAAAAGCCACCGGGCTGGCTTGGGATGGACGCATCACGCACGACCCCCTTCAAATGGTGTCGGTCGCGTTCTTAGGTTCCGGCGATGACGGCTCCGCACTGGTCGAATTGGTTGAACCCGCGGGCCGCCGCTCGCCGGTGAACCAGTTTCTGGCGGCCGGCGGCGGCTTGCACCACATCTGCCTTGAAGTATCCGATCTGTATGCCCACATCGAGGAATCGAAGGCTGCCGGCTGCACCTTGGTCCGCGTGCCGATGCGCGCGGTGGCTTTCGGCGGGCGAAAAATCGCTTGGCTCACAACTCCCACCCGGCAATTAATCGAGCTGTTGCAGCGCGCGTAGTACGGACAGAAGGGTGCGCGACGTAGAAGTGGAGATCAGGCCGCCCGGCGCGACTCCCAGTAGTCCTCAAACCGGCCATTGAGGTGGCAACATCGTAGGGCAATGATGGCGTTGGCGCCGCGAACGGTCCAGAACATGCCGGACTGGTTGAGGCGGGAACCGATTACGGTCTTGCAGCCGGCTTCGATCACGCCAGAGCCGACGAAGAGGTGCTGACGGCGGAACTTCGGATAGCGCATGCGGTCGGCATTGCGCTTAAACTTAAAGTAGTCGGCCTCGGTACGGACCTTTTCCAGAACTTCGGCATTGGTTGATGCGATGGAACGAAGCGAGAGAACCAGTTTCTCGATTTTTCCTTTATCGAGTAGCCGCTTTTGGTGCGCCTTCATCCAGGCTTTCTGATTCACGGGGTCGTTGGGATGTAGCCTGCGCGCCAGATCCCACAGATGCTGGCGCGCGTGAGTGGGCGCGGCCCCTGGTACCTCGCGAAGGCCAAAGCCTTGTCTGTAGGGCTTTCTAACCCGACTTTCGCACTTCGAGGCTTTTGCCGGAGCTAAGTCGTTCAGAATCAGTGAAGGGTACCCAAAGGTCTTCACCACAGAGTAGGTCGGTCGGCGGGCTACTCCGGCGTGATTTGAGAGGCCTTGATCCGTGGCGGGGGTTGGCAGGGAAGGGCGATCCGAATCTGGTTCAGCAGCGCCTGGACGTCCGGCTCCGGCTGGGTGTGCCGCGGCATTACCAGCCAGCGGCCATCCACCATGGGAATCCAGACCTCGACCATCTGGATCGTCGCCAGCTTGTCGAATACCGCGGCCGGCGTCAATCCCGGCGCGTGCCTCG
>JBKQVG010000048.1:0-22206 GCA_052325345.1 Bryobacteraceae bacterium | reverse complement strand
ACAGTTTTCATGGTTCCGCCTACGATTTCAACCAGACCTCGGCTTTCGACGCCAATTCGTTCTTTAATAACTCCAACCGCGTGGCCCGCCCGCCCTATCACCAGAACCAATATGGCATCACCGCCGGCGCCCCGATTTACATTCCCAAGGTTTTCAACGGTAAGAACAAGGTGTTCTGGTTCTTCGGCTGGGAAGGCATGCGCGACTCCGACCCGGCCAACTCGCCGCTCGAAACCGGCAACCCCGTGAACCTGGCGACCGTTCCCACGCCGGCGGAACGCAATGGGGATTTCTCGGCGCTGCTCAATCCCGCCTTAGGCTCGAAGACCGCGGTGATCTACAATCCGTACACCGCCACGCTGTCCGGTACCACCATCACGCGCACGCCGTTCCCCAATAACCAGATTCCCTCCTCGATGCTGAACCCGGTGGCGCAAGCGTTTCTGCAGTTTTTCCCCCAGCCCGATAACCCCAACGCCCAAGCAAACGGCGCCAACAACTTCATCGTGGACGCCATCGACTTCGACGGCTATGACAATGAGTTGGGCCGGCTGGACTTTAACTTAAGCGACCGGAATAAGTTGACGTTCAACGTGCGGCACAACTACCGCGCCCAGAACAAGAACAACTATTTCGGCAATGTTGCCACCGGCAACTACCTGTACCGGATCAATCAGGGCACCGGACTGGACGACGTTTTCACGATCTCCCCGACGCTGTTTACGGACGTCCGCCTGGATTGGACGCGCTACATGGAAATCCACGCCTCGCCCAACGACGGGTATAACCTGACCAGTCTCGGCTTTCCCGCCTCGCTGGCGGGCAGCGTGGAGTTTCCTATGTTGCCTTACATGACCTTCTACAGCACCAGCGTATCGGCCGGCAGCGAGCAGAGCTTCCAGAACCTGGGTTACAACAGCGACGGTCCGAATACCTACGACGCCTACCAGGTGTTCGGCGACCTGGTGAAAATTCACGGCAACCATACCATCAAGGCCGGTGTGGATGCGCGGCGATATGTCTGGAGTTCCTACAGCGCCGGCACCCCGTCGGGATCCTACACCTTCGGCAGCTCGACGGCGGCCAATAACTGGACCAACGCAACCAACCTGGTGGCGCCCACGGTGCCCGGCCAGGACTTCGCGGCCTTCCTGATGGGATTGCCTTCCAGCGGATCGCTTACTTATAACGCGCACAGCACCACGCACTCCGAGTACTTCGCCGGCTTTATCCAGGACGACTGGCATGCCTTGTCGAACCTGACCGTCAACCTGGGCTTGCGCTTTGAGCACGAAACGCCCTCCCTCGAGTTGAATAACCGGGTGGTGAACGGATTCAATTCGACGCTGGCTAACTCGGTTTCCGGTCCGGCCGAAACGGCGTTCGCCGCGGCGTCGGCGTCGGGCGCCTATGCCGGTACGCCGGTGGCCGGTATCGCGGGAGCATCCTTCGGACTGGGCGGCTTGACCTTCGTCAGTGCGGGCAGTCGCAACATCTACAATGTGAACTCGCACGTTTTCAGCCCGCGCATCGGTTTCGCCTGGACGCCCTCCTGGAACGCGCTTGGCGGAAGGACCGTGATCCGCGGCGGATTCGCGGAGTTCGCCGCTCCCATCGAGGTCATCGGCAACGGCAGCATTGGCAGCAGCTACACCGCGCTGTCCTTGCAACAGCAGGGATTCAGCCAAACCACCAACATGGCGGCGAGCGGCACCGGCTCCACGGCTTTCCTCACGCCGGGCGCCACGCTGTCCAACCCGTTCCCCACCGGGATTCTGCTGCCCACGGGTTCCAGCCTGGGAGCCAGCACGTTCATGGGCCAGGGAATTCAGTACTTCAACCCGAACGTTCACAACCCGTATTCGCTGCGCTGGAACTTCGGCGTCCAGGAAAAGCTGCCCTTCAAAATGGTCCTGGAAGTGGCCTACATCGGCAGCCATTCGGTGTCCCTGCCTATCAGCCAGGTACAACTGGATTACCTTCCGCGCCAGTACGAGAGCACCAGTCCGACGTACGACGCCACCACCATCACCAGGCTCACCTCGACGGTGACCAATCCCATGGCGGGCCTGCAGCCGAACAGCTCTACCCTGAACGCATCCAAGGTGTCGGTTGCGCAGTTGCTTTCGCCGTTCCCGCAGTACCCGGTGGGCGCCGGCACCTCCAACGGCATTCTGGAAGACTTCGTTCAAGCCGGCGAATCGTACTACAACAGCCTGAACGTGCGCTTGCAGAAGGTCATGACCACGGCCTGACTCTGCTCAACAACTTCGTCTACAACAATATGATGGAGCGGATGTCGTACTTGAACGATTCCGATCCGGCTCCGGAGAAGCGGATTTCGGCCGATTCGCGCCCGTTGCGCGAGGTGCTGTTCGCCATTTACTCGCTGCCGATCGGGCGAGGCCGCGCCATCAATCCGCAGAACCGTCTGGTGAACGCCCTGGTTGGCGGCTGGATCGTCACTCCCTCGATCACGCTCCAATCCGGCCCGCCTATCGTGTGGAACAACGCCAACGGATACGTTTACTACGGCGGACCGCTGAACCTCAACCGGGACCAGCCCAACGGCACGGCGTTCAACACGTCGCTGTTCAATACCGTGAGCAGTCAGCAGCTCGCGGCCGGCGATTACATCCGCACCTTCAGCACGCAATTCGGCGATTTGCGCCGCGCTGCGACCGAGGAACTGGACGCCGACCTGGTCAAGCGTTTCCATGTGACCGAATCGAAGTACGTCGAGTTGCGCATCGAGGCCTACAACGTAACCAATCACGTGACCTTCGGCGCGCCTAGCATTACGCCTACCAGTTCGTCGTTCGGCGAAATCGCGAGCCAGGCCAATACACCCCGCCGCATCCAGACGGCTTTACGCCTGGTCTGGTAAAGACAGCGGAACTACCGGAAGCAAACGGCGCCGCGACTCCTTTGGGGTTCGGCGCCGTTGTTTATTTGTGGCGCCGGCCCTTTGCGATGCACGCAGCCGGCCGGCGGGCGAAAACGCCTGCTCCACAACCACCCCGGCGCTAACTCTTCAACTCCCGCATTGCCTTGGAAATGAAGCTCCAGACTTCCGGCCGGATCTGGAAAGGCTGCATCTGCCGTTGTGCTTCGGCCGGCCAATTGGCGCGGTCGGCCCAGAGCTTGGCGAGGCCTTTTGCGACCTCCGGGTCGCCACCGGTGAAGCCCTCCACGAGATCCTTCCAGCGGCGCGCCAATGCCTTGGCCTTTTCGCCGGCGGGGTCTTCGTCCAACGCGGCTTCGACCTCGCGAATCAGCTCGACCCATTGCCGCGAGACGCGTTCCTGCAGCTCCGGCGACCATTCCTGCCGCCGCGCCGCGATCTTTTCATTGGCCGCGCCGCTATAGTATTGACGGGCCCATTCGGTCTTTTCCTGCATTTCGATCGCCTCGATGATTTTGGTTATGAGCGCGGCATCCGTGGTCCTGCGCGGGGCGCTTCCCGCGGCCAGCGCGGCTTCGGCTTCGGCGATGGCGCCGATGGCGCGATCGATCAGCCGCCGCTTCTGCTCCAGCGTCCGCCGCTGGCGGCGCAAAGCACTGGCGAAGGGAACCCGCTTGTCGAGCAAGGAGCGGATGTCGCCGAGGGACACGCCGATGAATTTGAGCGCTACGATTTGCTCCAGCCGTTCCAGGTCCCGGTCTCCATATAGCCGGTACCCGGACTGGGAGCGGCGCGGACGGAGCAACCCCATGCGGTCGTAGTGATGCAGCGTCCGCACGGTGACGCCGGCCAGATTGGCAAATTGGCGCGCCTGGTACATCGCTTTGTCCCTCCACTTCATGCTGGAGCCTGACGTTACGTCAGGGTCAAGCGGAAATTTTAGCGTGGGGCAAGGACTTGTGCCAGCGGCGCCGAGATTCCGAACTCCTGACGTTGCCCACCGTTGGTGGGGCCGGGGCTTCCGCCTGCCCACAATGCGGCATATCCGCGGCGAGAGACACCGGCAACAAGACCGCCGGCGCTACGGGCTGGGCGATACAGAACACGCAACGGCCGCGGAGTCTGGCGAGGGGCCGGGGTATTCGCCTGTAGTTGGTTAGGACGCAGACCCGAGGAGGGTCGCTCTAACGCGCAGCCCCTCTTTCTTCGATCCTAAGCAGAATGCGGCGAATTCGCTATACGTCGATATGAGGATACCGGTGGATATTTCGCAGTAGCCCGCTAGTCCGCCAAGCTTACCTTACGGGGCGCACAAAGCAGAGTCAGCGCCGGCCCCCAAGCCGTTACTGAACCTGGTTCTCGCCACGCTAAACCGCGGCCACCGGGCACGGCGCCTGGCGCAGAATGGCGTAAGCATTGGTGCGCAGCCGGCCGTGAACTCCATGCGGCCGGCCGCGGCCGATCACGAGCAAGTCGGCGCCGAAATCGCGGCTCGCGGAGCCTACCGTGGCCGGTACTTCACCGATTTCCACCAGCGGCTCGGACGAGATGCCAATCTCGGCTTCCAGTTGGCGCATCCAGGCGTGGGTCTCCTTCGCCATATCGGCGCGCCATGCGGGATCGAGATACACGCTGCCCGAGCGCACCAGCGTATACGGAAGCACGTGCAGCAGCGAAAGACTGCCGCCGCAATCGGCCGCGAACCGGGCCGCCCACTGTGCTACCGGCCGGCTGTCGTCCGCATGATCGACGGCGCACAGGATCTTGCGAAATTGGACCGGCTCCGGTTTGGTTTCCTCCGCGCTTTCCATGTGCGGGCCGGTCCAGACCGGGCAAACGGCGTCGTGCAGCACCTTGGCGGTCACCGACCCCAGCAGGAAGCGGCGGAACGGCCCGTAGCCGTGAGTGGGAATCACGATCAGGTCGCAGCCTTCGCGCGCGGCTTCCACCACGATGCGCCCCGCCGGGTCGCCGTGCAACAGAACGCGGCGCACCGTAATGCCATCGAAGTCACCGGCGAGAAACTGGTTTAGTCTTTCCCGCCGATCCGCGGTTCGCTCCGCGTCCAGGTCGGCGGCGCCCGAGTACGCCAGTACCGGGGGCGCGCCGTATGGAATGGTTACGGCGGGGATGACGTGTAACAGAACGACTTCGCTGTGGAACTGCTTGGCAAGCGCTTCCACATATCGCGCCGCGCCCTGGCAACGCGGCGAAAATTCGACCGGGAACAGAATTTTCGATAACGTACCCATGGGGCGCCTCTTTCGGTTCCGCGTCTTTCAGTGGATTTCCAGCGCAAAGACGCCGAAATACAGAAAGATGACGATCAACAGTGCGAGAAAGAGCGACCCACTCGCGAGGAGGGAACTCAGGATACCGCCCCGGAACGGCTCTCCAAGCCGGAGGGACGGATGGCGGTTAACGCCCAACATGGCTTGATACCTCCTTGGGCCAACCCAGGCGTTTGGTCCAATTTCATTTTACCGCCGATTTCGGGTCCCGGCATCCTTTTTCGGGACAGCCGGGACAGCCGCCGGCGTCAGCCGAACAGCCCCGAAATCGCGATCACGGCCCCGGTCAAACCGGCGATGATGCCGAAAACCGGGAACATCTTTTTCTTGGAAATGAAATAGAGCGAGGAGAGCACCAGGGCGATTTCCAGCAGTCCCTCCCCGACGTCGTAGCGCAGCGCGCGATGCTCGTCCGCGTCGGCCGCCGAATCCGCCTGTTCGGCGTGAAGCTGAATCTCGCGGCCCTGGTTTTCGTACTTCTTGAGCTGTCCCACGGATTCGTCCAGCAGCTTCCGGGCGGCGGGATTCGCCTGGACCAGCAGGCCGGCGAGACTCTGTCCCAGCTCGATGTTGTGAAACTTGACCCGCGTGGCCTGGTAGTGGGACCACTCGTCGTTGGCTGTGGACTTATGCATGATCGCCGCGGTGTGGGTTCGGTGGGAGGCGATCGTCACCACCGCCAGCGCGACCGCCAGCAGCGCCGCCAGAACGCCGACCTTCTGCCCCATCGGGTCGGTTTCGTGACCCTCGTGATGAATCTCAAGTTCCGCCATTGGTTTCTCCGTATTATAGTCGCATGGGCCTCGATGCCGCGGACGCCCCGAAAAGGGACGAGGAATTCATGCGGGAAGCCCTGCGCCTTGCCCGCCAGGCCGGCGCCGAAGGCGAGGTGCCGGTAGGCGCGGTGGTGGTAGTAGAGGGCGAAATCGCCGGCCGCGGCTGGAACCGGCCCATCGCGGCTTCGGATCCCACGGCGCACGCGGAAATCGCCGCCTTGCGCCAGGCCGCGGCCCGCGTGGGTAACTATCGCCTCAACGGCGCCACCCTCTACGCCACCCTGGAGCCTTGCGTCATGTGTGCCGGAGCGTTGGTGGCCGCCCGCGTGGCGCGCCTGGTGTTCGGGGCGCGGGACCTGCGCTTCGGCGGCGTGCGCAGCAAGTTCCGCCTGGCCGATTCCGACACTCTCAATCACCGGGTGGAAGTCGTCGAAGGCGTGCTGGGCGCCGATTGCACCGCCCTGCTGCGCGAGTTTTTCGAGCAACGCCGCTGAAAAAAGGAGGGACCTGGAGGTCTGTCCTACAGCACCAGGCAGGCTTCCTCGAAATTCAGGCGCGGGGCGCGGGGGTGGAGCGAGGACGGTTCGCCGTAGCCCAGGTTGCAGAGGAAATTCGAATTCCACTTGCCATCGGGACCGTCTCTTGAATCAGTTTAGGGTTGCCGGCAAACCAGGAGCGGGCGTCGGTAAACGGAAACAGCCTGGGCAGGTTTTCGTAGAATTCGTTGTCCCATGCCACGATCGCGGTCACCGGCGCCTGGCGCACCTGGCCTTGTGAACTTAAAGGAGTTCACCATTTGCTAGGATTGACACGGATGCGGATTCTGGTGGTCGAGGACGAACGCAAAATGGCGAACCTGCTGGCGCGGGCGCTGGGCGAAGAAGGGCACCAGGTGGTGCTGGCCGTGGATGGCCCCGAAGGTTTCGACATCGCCCGCAGCGCCGCCTTCGATTTGATCATCCTGGATGGCATGTTGCCGGGCATGGATGGCACGGCGGTGGCGCGGCGGCTGCGCGACCTGCGGGACCGTACGCCGATCCTGATGCTGACCGCGCGCGACACCTCCGCCGATATCGTGCGCGGCTTGGACGCGGGCGCCGACGATTACCTGACCACGCCGTTTTCGCTCGACGTGCTGCTGGCGCGGGTGCGGGCGGTGAGCCGCCGCGGGGCGATCCCGCGCCTGCCGTTTCTCGAAGTGGGCGACCTGCGCCTGGATCCGGCGACGCGGCGGGTGACGCGGCGCGGCGAAATCCTCGGCCTGACGCCGCGCGAATACAGCCTGCTGGAATTGCTGATGCGCAACGCCGGCCGAACGGTTACGCGCGACACGATTCTCGATTCGGTATGGGGATTCGGCGCCAGCGTGAATGAGAACACGCTGGAGGTATTCATCCGCCAGTTGCGGACCAAGGTGGACGGGCGCGGACCGAAGCTGATTCACACCGTGCGCGGAGCCGGCTACCTGCTGGAGGAGCAACACGAATAGCACGGAAAGCCGAATGCCGCGCAAGCTATCCATCAGCGTTAATCTTACCCTCTGGTACGCCGCGTTTTTGACGGCCAGCCTGGCGCTGTTCGGCGGGCTGCTGTGGTTTTCGCTGCGCAGCCGCCTCGAGAGCGGCATCGACCAGGACCTGGCGGACCGCGGCGCGCGCGTGGAAAAATACTTCCGCACGGAATCCATGGAAGCGAACGTGCAGCTACGCGACGAGCTGGAGGAGTTCTGCCAGGCGTTGCCGCCGGCGAGCTACCTCCGGCTGCGCGGCGCCCATGGCTTTGAGTTCCGCTATCCTTCCGGCGCGCTGCCGTCCGGCCGGATGCGCGCCTACCGGCGGCGGTTCCGCTTCCGCGACGAGGATTTCGAGCTGGAGCTGGGCGCTCCGCTGGGCGACGTGGACCGCACGCTCAACATGCTGCGGCTGCTGCTGATGGGCTGGATTCCGGTGGTGATCGCGGTGGCTTGCCTGGGCGGCGCCTGGCTGAGCCGGCGGGCGTTGAAGCCGGTGCGGGAGGCGACGGCGGCCGCGCTGACCATCGGCATCGAGAATCTCTCGCAACGCCTGCCGGTGGCCGCCACCGGCGACGAGATCGCGCACCTGGCGGAAGGCTGGAACAGCATGCTGGAGCGGTTGGAGAAAGCCGTGCGCACCTTGTCGCAGTTCACCGCCGACGCGTCGCACGAGCTGCGCACGCCGCTGGCGGTGGTGCGCACGACGGCGGAGTTGGCGCTGCAGCGGGCGCGGACGGCCGAGTCGTACCGGCAATCGCTGGCGGAAATCGTGGCCGAGACCGCCCGCATGACGCGGCTGGTGGAAGACCTGCTTTTCCTGGCGCGCGCGGATACGGCGCGGGCGGACATGCCGCTGGAGCCGATCGACGTGCGCGACGTTCTGACCGGCGTATGCACCGAGATGCGCGGCCTGGCCGAGATGCGCCAGGTAGGAGTGGTCTGCCGGCTGGGCGATGCGGAAGCTATCGTATCGGGCAATCCCGCCGCCCTGCATCGTCTGTTTCTGGTGCTGCTGGACAACGCGCTCAAATACTCGCGCCAGGGCGGCACGGTGATGGTGAATCTGGAGCGCTCCGGGCAGAAAGTTTCGATTGCGGTGGAGGATTCGGGCGCCGGCATCCAACCCGCCGATTTGCCGCACATATTTGAGCGCTTTTACCGCGCCGAAGGGTCGCGCGGAGATGCCGGGCACGGCCTCGGGCTATCGTTGGCGCAGAGCATCGCCAGGGCGCACGGCGCCGCGATTGAAGTGACCAGCCGTCCGGGGGCCGGGTCCAAGTTCCAGGTGACGTTCGAGCTTCGCGCGGCGCCCCGGCGGGTTGTCGAGTAGCCCTACTTCACCCCATAAAGCCGGTGCTCGCCGATGTAACCCCAAACCGCGTCGGGCAGGCCGTCCGGCCTGATACCGGCGGCGAGCGTTCTGCGAATCTCCGAGGACGAAATATCCACGTCCAGGCTGTCGATGCGCTCCACGCGCGCTTCCAGCGGCACGTCGTAGCGGTGGCCCGGGCGGCTCACCACCAGGAACCGGACCGCTTGCGCCACGTCCCGCCAGCGGCGCCAGGAACGGATCTCGGCGAAGGCGTCGGCGCCGATCAGGAAATACAATTCATCGGACGAGGCCAGCGTGGCCCGCACTTCTTCGATCGTGTCGATGGAATAATTGCATCCGCCGCCCTGCTCGATGCGCGATACGGTGAAACGCGGCTCGGCGGCGCAGGCCAATTCGGCCATGCGCACGCGGTCTTCATAAGCGGCCCAGGTAGCGCCGCTCTTGTGCGGTGGATGGGCGGCGGGCACAATCCAGACCCGGTCCAGACGAACTTCGGCGGCGGCTTGCGAGGCCACCGCCAGGTGCCCGTCGTGAATGGGGTCGAATGTGCCGCCAAAAATCGCCAGCCGCAAGTCAGACGCGCTCGATTTTCACCGAGTTGACGCGCACTTCTTTCAGCGGACGGTCCTGGGAATTGCGCGGGACCTCGGAGATCTTCTTGACGATGTCGTATCCTTCGCTAACCTCGCCGAACACGGTGTGCTTCTTGTCGAGCCACGAAGTAGCGGCCACGGTGATGAAAAATTGGCTGCCGTTGGTGTTGGGGCCGGCGTTGGCCATGGAGAGCATCCCCGGTTTGGAATGCTTGAGATCGGCGTGGAATTCGTCTTCGAAGCGGTAGCCGGGGCCGCCGCGGCCGGTGCCTTCCGGGTCGCCGCCCTGCACCATGAAGTTCGGGATGACGCGATGGAAGACGGTGCCGTTGTAAAAAGGCTTGCTGGTCTTGGTTCCTTCCGCGAGGCCGACAAAGTTTTCGACTGTTTTCGGCGCCTTGTCGGCGAACAGCTTGACCTTGAAACTGCCCTCGGTGGTATCGAAAATGGCGTAGGTTTCCTGTGACATCAACGCGATTGTAGCAACGAGCGGGAAGCTCCCGTAGATCTGGCGGATGTGCGCATGGATGGCGGCGGGGGCGAGGTGCTCCCAGGGTTCGCCGGCGGCAACGCGGCGGCGGACCTCGGTGGCGGAAATTTCCTCGAAGCGCGGGTCCAGGGACAGAACGTCAATCGACGATTGCCACTCCGGGGGAGGGTGGTACGGGCCGCCGCGAGCCGCGACCAGGAGGCGGAACTCGCTCCGCATGGCCGCGGCGGCGCCGGGCGAGCCGTAGTCCCAGGCGACGATCCGCTCGGCGGCGTCGCGCCCGCACACGAAGACCACTTCGAGCGCCGGGCCGAGGGCCTCCCGGCATTCGCGCGCGATATCCCGGTAGAGGCCGCCGTCGCTGGTGGCTATGGACAACTGCCGGTGGTTTTCGGCCACCTTGTCGAGCATTTCCAGACGCTGTTCGAGTGACGCTCCGGAGTAAGTCTTATGGGGGAATTGCCGCGGCAACACCAGGACAACGTGGTCCAACACCTCAAGTGCGGCTTCGGCCAGAGCCAGGTGGGCGTTGGTTACCGGGTTGAAGGTTCCGGGCAGCACACCAAATCTGGCGGCCGTGACAGCGGGTGGGCGGAAGAACTTCATAGGCGATGCGCAGATAAGGGAGTTGTGGGTCTTATTACGCAGATGACGAAGCTCCGCGCGCAGGGGAGAATGGGTGATTTGACCCGAAGAAGCGACTGGCGACAACGGTCCTGTTCAAAAACACGAAGGGCGCGAGACTTCCTCTCGCGCCCCCATTGGTGACAAGGTTCAGGCTGCGTTCGCGAGCAGTTCGTCGATGTTGTCGCCCGGTTCAGGGGAGAACTCATGCCGGTCGGCCGCTTCCTGGCAGCGAATGCAGAACTTGGTCCACGGTACTGCGTCCAACCGCTTAGGTTTAATATCCTCTTCGCAGTGGAGACAGACACCGTAGCCGCCGTCCGCCATTCTTGCTAAGGCACTCCTGACATTCCGCAGGAGGTTCGACTCGCGATCCAGGTTGCGGATAGCCAATTCGCGTTCGCCGGCCAATTGTACTTCGTCGAGGGCATCGGGAGTTTTTTCGATTGCGATGTCTTCCCGGTTGCGAAGACCGGCCGCCAACTCGTCCCGCTTCGCTTCAAGCACCGCTCTGTATTTTGCAAGTTCGGTCTGGTTCATTTTACTTCTCCTTCTAAGAGCCGGCCGGTTTATTGTTTTTAGTTTCTTTCCGTTGGCTCGTTGTTACCGCGCTACAGTATAGACGACTAAAGAACCTAAAAGTTTCAGCCAGAATGGCCGCTCAATAGGGCTATTCGCTGAACCGTACCATTCAGTTCCGCCGTCACGGCAAATTTTCCGAGCAATTTGACTGCCAGAATCCAACCGGGCCCGTTCCAGGGGCTCGGCTGCGGTAATGCCGACCGGCTTTCTCACTCATATCGGCTGAATTTCGTCTTTTCTCTTGTGGAAACCCGGCATTCATACTCTCTTTTTTATTAAATGGGTGCGCCGTCACTGACGATTCGATGCCACGGTGGCTACCGCCCGACACAGCCCGAAGTGCCAAAATGGCGCGTAAGAGTGACGAGATTTGAGCACTTGCCCGCCTGTGCGGCTGGCGGCAGCGGTAGGAAACCGCTCCCTGGGGAGCTGTGAAGAAATATAGCCACAGATGAACACAGATAAACGCGGATAAGGAAAACAGAGGCTTTATCTGCGTTCATCTGTGCTTATCTGTGGCTGGAATGTATTTATTTCACGGCTTCTGGCGGTTGCGGCCCGGCTAGCGAATGGCGATCAAGCCGAACGACATGCCCAGGTCGCGGTAGTCGCCGGGAGGGCGAAAAGTACGGCTAACGCTAAGATCTACAAGGATTTGCGGTTTTCCTACAAGGCCATCGGGCAGGCGAAACCGGAACTCGAAATTATTAGCGCCAATCCTGGCCGCGCCCAGCGTCGCTCCGTCCACGGCAACTCTCAGGATGACGGGACCCATCGCCAGTTGTTGGCTGGTTACCGACCCGTTCAGGTAGAGAGCCATGCCGCGCTGGGGCGGTCCGCGCATCGTCACCGAAGCCCGGGCGGGCATCCAGCGGTGGTCTACGTCGATTGGATACCAGTCGGGGCTCAAAAGATTCGAGATCAGGAGATCGGAAGGGTCGATGCGCAAGGGCAGGTCGCGGGAGTGGGGCTGGGACGCGTAAAGATTTGTGATATTTCGCAGACGTGGCTCACGGACGTCATAAACCAGGGCCCGGCCGTTGGCCAGATTTTCGGCGAGGACGCCGCCGGCGACGAGGAACTCGCCAAGATCGCCGATGTCTGGATGGGTTTCGATATGGGCGGCGCTTTCCGGGGTGATATATAGATGCTCGATCCCGAGCAGGTAGGAAGCATGGTCGCGGATAGCGTGCCAGAACAGCTCGCTATCGACGCCGTCGAGCACCAGTTGTTGGCGGGGATGGAGTTGATGAGCGCCGGCAAGGCCCTCCACCAGGTTGCGGACGCGGACGCTGACGCGATAGTTCCATCGGGCGGAGGCTCGCATCTGGGGCGCGACCATAAGGAGGTAGGCGGCCGCAGCCGCACAGGCCGCGGATTTGAGCGCCGCCCCGCCGCCCCACGCGTGAACCACGGCCCAGGAGCCCAACCAGCACAAACCGATGACGGGCAGGTAAGGGTAATACTCGGTCACGTGGTCGCGAAGCGGCAGCACCGGGGCGATGACGAGGACAAACCATGCCAGGCAGAACGCGGCGGCGCGGCGGCCGGCGCGCCACCGGTTGACGGCGAAGGCGGCCAAGGCGGCGCTGAGCAGGGCGATGAGCGCATCCAAAAGCCAGGGCGGGGCGCCATAGGAGGGGCGGAGGTAGACCGGCCCCACGGACCACGTCCAATAGCGAAACAGCGTACCGAGGAGGCTTGGAGGCGAAAAGTGCATCACGTAAGCGCCGGTCGAAACTGGCGGCGCTACGGCTCGATGGATCAGGAAGTAGGCCACCGACACCGGGGCCATTGAGAGCGTGCGGCGAAAATACCGGGGCGCGCAAAGCAGGGCGTAGGCGGCGGCGACCGCGGGGTAAACGATCATGACTTCGAGCGCGCCGAAGCCCAATACAAAGACCACCCACTGCGCGATTGAGTAACCGCGGCGGCCGGTTTCGACGTAGCGCAGGAGCAGCGCGAAGGCAGCCAGCAGAAACAGGCCGCATTGCACCTGGTTGTAGGCCGAAGCCCAGCCTAGGGGTATGGAAGTGGACGAGTTCGCCATCCAGAACAGGGTTGCCAGCCACCCGGCGGCGGCGCTGCCGGTGAGACGGCGGCCGATCCACGCCACCAGAACCAGGCTGGCGAACTGGGTGGCGAAGATGACGATGCGGTAGGGCAGTGCATCGAGGCCGAACAGGCTGTAGCCGGCCATGAAAAAGGCGCGTTCGCTCCAGGGACGGATGGTGCCTTCGGCCAGGGGCAGGAACAAGGCGCGGCCGAGGGCCTGCCAAGTGTAGATCCAGCGCGTCAGCCCCAGCCAGGCGAAATCGTCGGTGCGAAACCAGGCCCGAAAATCGTACCAATGGAGCGCCAGGCAAACCAGCGGCGGGCTCAGCCAATAAACCGCCGAGCCAGCCAGAGCCCGGGCACGGCTCATTTCGGGCTCAGGGCGACGGAGGTCGCCACGACCCCCAGTTCGCGGCGTTCGGCGCCGGCGGGCGGCATGGCTTTGTCGAGAGCGAAATCGATGCGCACGGATTCGCCGTTGATCGAGCCGGCCGGGATATCCCGTTTAAAAGTATAGAGGCCGGACTTGGTATAGCTTTCCGGGGGCAGAGGCTTTCCCTCGACCGAGGCGTTCAAGGTTAGAGAGTGAACCTTTTGTATGACCTGTTCGGGAAGGGAAAACTCGAACGAGAGCACGGCTCCGCGCTCGACGGCGGCGGCCGGGGCGCGGAGGAGCACGGAGAATTGCTTCGCCGTCCAGCGCCAGGAATTGTTCTCGACGGAATAGAAGCCGCTGACGAGCTGGGGTTCGAGTTTGGCGTTATTCATGGGCACGGCGGAGGCCAGGCGCGGAGCGTCCTCCTCCTCGACGGTGGGTTGCACCTGTACTTTTTGGTCGCGCTTGCAGCCGGGCGAAGCCAGCGCGGCGCCCAGGACGAGGGCCGCCGCCAGGCGCCGGCGCGAAATCGAAATGAAGGGTTGCATCAATCTCCCGTTTTTTCCACTTGCACAAGGCAACTATAAAACGTAGGGCCGCCGCCCATATCGGTGAGGCGTTCGGAAACCAGGGCGTTGGCGGTTCGTCCGCCGGGCGAGCGTTTGGCCCAGCGCACGGCGGGCGCCGAAACCACGCCGGGGCGGACGGTATCGTCGACCCGTGCCGCCAGCAGGCACGAGCCTCTTCGATTGAACACGCGTACCGCGTCGCCGTCGCGGATGCCGCGGGAAACGGCATCGGAAGCCGCCAAGTGGAGGGTGGCGGAGGCGCGGTCGACGCCGTCGCGATTGCCAAAAGTGGCGTTCATGCCGTCGTCGCCCTTGGGGGTGATCATCTCGAGAGGGAACTGGCGGCGCAGATCCCGATCGCCGTGGCGCGATTCCACCGGCGGCTCGTAAGCCAGGCTTTCGGCGCGGAAATGGCACTTGCCATCGGCGGCGCCGAAGCCCCCGTGGGCGAAAGGCAGAAAAGGTTCCGGCAGGCGGAGGCGGACGAAGCGGTCGCGGTCCAATTCTTCGAGGGTGATGCCGGCCACGTAGGGGTGCGGGGAATCGAGCAGGGTGCGGATGAGGTCGTCGTCGGACTCCTCAAAACAGGGCTCCTCGAAACCCATGCGGGCGGCGAGGGCGCGGAACACGTCCTGGTTGGAGCGGGCCTCGCCGGCGGGGGCCACGGCCGGACGGGCGAGTTGCAGGTAATAGTGCCCGTAGGCCAGGTAGAGATCGGTGTGTTCCAGGAAGGTGGTGGCGGGCAGGAGGATATCGGCGTAATCGGCGGTATCGGTCTGAAACTGCTCGAGCACCACGGTAAACAAATCCGGCCGCTCCAGGCCGCGCACGACGGTATTCTGATCGGGCGCGATGGCGGCGGGGTTGGAATTGTAGACCACCAGCGCCTTGACGGGTGGATTGTCCAAACTGGCGAGGGCGCTGCCAAGTTGCGACATATTGACGACCCGCGCCGCGCGGCCCAGGGCGATCCGCTGCAAGTCGGGACGCTCCAGGCCTTCGCGGTTCAGGGCGAACGCCTGCGAAGTGGAGAGCTGCAAACCGCCGCCGACGTCCCGCCAGGAACCGACCAGGGCGGGCAGCAGGGCGATGGCGCGAACGGCCATGGCGCCGCGCTCGCTGCGCTGCACGCCATAATTGAGGCGGATGGCGGCGGGGCGGGTGGTGGCATACTCGCGCGCCAGGGAGACGATTTCGGAAGCGGCGATGCCGGTCAACTCGGCGGCGCGCGCGGGAGTCCAATCGTGGACCCGCTGGCGGAGCTCGGGCAGGCCTTCGGTATGGGCGGCGACGTAAGCTGCATCGTGGAGATTCTCGCCGAGGATGACGTGCATCATGGCCAGCGCGAGCGCGGTATCGCTGCCGGGATTGATGAAGAAGTGCTTGTCGGAGGCCGCGCCGGTGCGATTGCGGCGCGGATCGATGGTATAGAGCTTGGCGCCAGCGCGGCGCGCCTCCATGATGAACGGCCAAAGATGCACGTTGGCGCCGAGGATGTTGGCGCCCCAGGCCAGGATCAGGCGGGAATGGCGAAATTGCTCGGGCTCGGTGCCGAGGCGAATACCGAGAGCCTCGCTGAGGCCGGCCGCGCCGGCGGCGGAACAGATGGTGCGGTCCAGGCGGGAAGCGCCCAGACGATGGAAGAAGCGGCGATCCATGCCGGAGCCGTTCAGCAGTCCCATGGTGCCGGCATAGCTATAGGGCAGAACCGATTCCGGCCCGAAATCGCGGACGGTTTCGGCCAGACGCCCGGCGATGGTATCGAGGGCCTCGTCCCAACCGATGCGCTCGAACTTACCCTCGCCTTTCTTGCCGATTCGCCGTTGGGGATAGAGCAAGCGCGAGGGCGCATATTGGCGATCCAGGTATTGGGCCACCTTGCCGCAGAGGAAGCCTCGGGTAACGGGATGGGCGGCATCGCCGCGCAACCTGATGGCGCGGCCGTCCGCGACCGTGACCGAGAGCGAACAGCAATCCGGACAGTCCAGGGCACAAACGGAATGGCGGACCTGGGGCATAAAAATCGATTATAGCCTGCGCGTTTCCAAACGCCCGCCGCAGACCGCGGTGTGTGGTCACAGCGATTTGTGCATTTTTGTGCATGGCACGGAGGGTTGCCGGCGAAGCAGGGTCCACGGCGGAAGCGGCCTTTGTGCAACTTTGTGCATGATTGGCGCTGCTAAAGCATGTGGCCCCTTGCATTGGTACCGACAGGACCGGCGGGACTGAAAGCCGTTTAGATTCAATAATGAATTGGATGGATTTCGTGCCTGGGGTACTACCGGCACCCCCCATTTTTCGCGAAAAGTTGGGACCGTACCGGAGCGGTACAGGCATGACTCGGAAATGAGTTTGGCTTCCGACAGAATGAAAAAGTACCGGGACCCGATGGGCCGGAAGAGCAATGAGGGAGAAGCCGACAAAAATGACCAGAACGAATTGGATCCTCGCCGCCCTGCTGTTGGGAGCCGCTACTTTGCCCTCGAATGCAACGACGGTCTACACGTACACCTTCCAGACTTCCGTCGCCAATCTGGGCTTCAGCCACACTTATGGCACTGCGCCTTACGATATTACGGTTTACGGCTTTGACGGGACGTCGACGAACTCGCACAATACGGCGGCAGGGCTTTCCGAGACGACGGGCGGCCTGGGTTTGGCGGGCAGCAGCCAGATTACGACCAGCGATTTCGTGGCGGTCGATTTCGCCGATCCGGAAACGGTACACGGGGTCACGGCTTCGTTTGAGGTGGGCGGTTTGTCCAGCGGGGAAGGCTGGCAACTGTACGGGTCGGACACGCTGGGCGAACTGGGAACGCTGATCACTTCGAACACGGCCGGTTGGGGTACGGCGGCCAACACCTGGGAAACGATTCCCAACCTGGCGGACTACACCTATTATTCGCTGCAGGCGGTGAACGAGCCGGCGTACGGCCAGATGATCGCCAATTGCGGTACGTCCTCGCCAAGCATCACGCTGTTGGGTGTTCGGGTATCGGGCGCGGCGCCCACGCCGGAACCCGGGACCTGCGTGATGGTCGGGCTGGCATTGATCGGACTGAGCGTGGGAACCCGCCGGCTGGGCTCGCGGAAACAGTGAATTCTAGCGGTTATTCTCCATTTTTCTCCTTACAAAGCGGGCAGGCGACGACCACTTGCCCGCTATTTTTTTCGCTCAAGCGGGAACTTTTCGGGCGATCCATGCAATCTCCTTATGAACGGAGGTTTGGCACGGAATGAAAAGAGTGTTAGGTATCGGGTTGCTGGCAGGAGCGGTGCTTTTGGCGCAGGGACCTCCGACACGAGGGCCGCGGGCAGGTTTCGGGGGACCAGGCTCGGAATTCATGGGCATGCGCGGCGGGATGGGCGCCAATGTGACAGGCGCGCCTTTCTCCGGCACGGAAGTAACGGTCCATACCCAGACACTGCCTAATGGCAACGTGATCCAACGGCAGGAGCAAACGACTCTTTACCGCGACAGCCAGGGCAGAGTTCGCGCGGAAATCACCCGTACCGGTCCGAACGGGGCCAACCACACCATGGTCGAGATCGCCGATCCGGTGGCGGGAGTGAGGCGGACGCTCAATGCGCAGAATAAGACCGCCTTCGAGACCGCGATGCCGAATCGCCAGAACCGCGCCAACGGCGGCGCCGCGCGGCCCAATCCGGCGGGCCGGCGGAACCGGGATTCCGCCAACATCGTTCGGGAAGACTTGGGCACGCAGACGATCGCTGGCGTCGCCGCCACCGGCACGCGCGTGACCCACACGATTCCAGCCAACACGATCGGCAACGCGCAGCCGATTCAGATTGTGCGCGAGACCTGGGTATCGACGGACCTGAAAGTTCCGGTGATGGTGAAGACGACCGACCCGCGTTTCGGCGCCACGGTGACGCAGCTTAGCAACGTCAGCCGCGCGGAGCCGGATGCCTCCCTGTTCCAGACCCCGGCCGGCTATACCGTCAGCAAGGGACGCGGTCCGATGGGACGCGGCGGCCGTCCGCCCATTCAATAGTTTCACAACAGCGCGCATTCAGCGTTTCCCCGTTAGCCGCGGCGCCTGGTGCGTCGCGGCCTTTTTTGGGTTGGGAGAAGCGTCGGCGATTCAGCGGCCGGCTTTCAGCACCCGTCAAAGTGCCCGGGCGTCATGCGTAGGTCCGGCAGCCGCTCCCTCGCGGGCGCGGCTCGGACTCGACCGGTGGAAGCACCTGTTCCACAACTTACTGCGCGATACCGGAGCGAGAAGAACAGTCGAGACGACTCTCCGAACTCCTGAGGTCGTGGAAATCGAGTTGAGCCAGACTTCGACGTCGCCAACGAGCAGCCGGGCTGGCGCCCGGCTGGACCGATTGACAATCGGCCCGCAGGTTGCCAACCTGCCCCACAACAAATGGGTCGGCTCATTTTCCTCATTGCCTTGAAAACACCCGGCGACATCAGGAGTGCGGACTCTCGGCTCTGCAGGCTTGACAGCCTAATGCCGCATGCTTTTCCGGCTACCAAGCGCCTGCATTGGTTTGGTGGGGCGGACGCCCTCGTCCGCGCGCGACCCTCCTGGTCGCGCATCGCCAGCGGCAACCGGTCGATACTTTGGGGCGAAGAGCGGGTCCGGGAGGACCCACGCGGACGAGGGCGTCCGCCCCACCAATTTGCAGCTTTTCCCGATATTGAGAAAAGTATGCGGCATTGGGCTTGACAGCCTGCGCCACGATTGCCTATCGGCCGGCGGTGAGGAGCTTGAAGTCGCGCAGCATGGTGATGAAGGCTGGGGCCAGGGTGACGATGAAGATGACGGGGAGGATGAAGAGGACGATGGGGAAGATCATCTTCACGCCGGCCTTGCCTATGGCGGCTTCGGCGCGGAGGCGGCGGCGGGTGCGCAGGGCTTCGGCATAGACGTTGAGGGCCTGGGAGAGGCTGGTGCCGAACTTTTCGCTCTGGACGATCATGGCGGCGAGAGACTTGATGTCCTCGACGCCGGTGCGGCGGACGAGTTGGTCGAAGGCCTTGGCGCGCTCCTGGCCGGCGCGCACCTGCATGACGACGGTGGCGAATTCGTTGGCCAGCTCGGGATAGATGAACTGCATTTCGTCGCTGACGCGGCTCATGGCCTGGTCGAGGGCGAGGCCGGTGCCGAGCACGATGCCGAGCAGGTCGACGGTATCGGGGAGAGCTTCCTGCAGCTTGCGGCGGTAGCGCTTGACCATGCGCTGCAGCACCATGCGGGGGAGCATGAAGCCGATGATGAGGGCGGCGGCCATGGCGCCGATCCAGGAGCTGGGCGGATTGTTGCGCTGCACGGCGGCCATGGCGCCGACGAACACCAGAAGCAACAGGACGGTAATGAGGACGTAGAGGGCGAGGGCATTGCGGCGGCGCATGCCGGCCTGGCGGAGCAGCTTGTCGCTGCCGCGCAGCCAGTCTTCGCCGGCGGGAACCAGGCTGACGAGGTAGAGCAGACGGTCGGAGAAAGTTCCGCCGCTTTTGCGCCGCGCCACGCCGGAGGTGGAGACCAGGGCGTGCGACTGGAGCTCCTCCAGACGGTCGCCGAGCGGGTCTTCCTGGGTGCGAAAGATCTCGAAGCCGGTCCAGAGCAGCAGCGAGAGTGTCGCGCCGGTGATAAGGAAGAGAAACAGGGAAGTCAGCATGGCGTCCTCATACTCTGATATTGGCGATCTTACGGATGACCAGGATTCCGACGATCTCTAAAACGATGGCGGCGGTGAGGCACCTGGTGCCGGTGGGGTCGGTCCAGAGCAGGCGGGTGTACTCGGGCTTGAGGAAGTAACTGAAAATGCCGAAGACCAGGGGCAGAGCGCAGAGCAGGCCGGCGGAGAAACGCTGCTGGGCGGTATGGGCTTTGAGCTTGGCCGCCATGTTGAGGCGTTCGCGGACCAACTGAGATAAGTTATCGAGCACGCTCACCATATTGGCGCCGGTCTGACGTTGCAGGATGAGACTGGTGATGAAGAACTTGAGATCGATGAGGGGAACGCGCTGGCCGAGCAGGTGGAGGGCGGGCTCGAGCTGAGAGCCGAGGGCGATCTCTTCCATGAGCTTGCGGAATTCCATGCGGACGGGGTCGGCGGTCTCGGCGGCGATAGTTTCGAGGCCGGAATGGATGTTGTGGCCGGCGCGCATGGTGCGGGTGAAGAGGTCGATGGCGTCGGGCAGCATTTCCTCGAACCTGCGCAGGCGGCGGGCGCGGACGCGGACGATGTAGAAGACGGGCGCGAAGGCCAGCAGCAGGGAGACGACGAGCTGGAGGAGGAGATTGGCCACTCCGAACAGTCCAAGGACGGCGAAGCAGGCGCCGGCGATCAACACGCTGAGACCGAAGATATCGGCGGCGCGGTAGCGGAGGTTGGCCTGATCGATGGTGTCCTGCAGGCGGCGGAAGACGCCGACCCAGGCGACCAGGTCGCCGAGGAAGGCAAAGGCGCCACGGTGTTCGCGGCGGAGGAGCGAGGGGGCGGAGCGGTTGCGGCCGCTGGCGCTGGCGCGGAGGCCGCGCAGGCGGTGCGTGAGCTCGCGGGCGACTTCCTGTTCGGGGACGGACCAGACGTAGTAGCCGGCGCCGAGCATGGCGACGGAAAAGATCAGGAAGGCGGCCACGAAGAACATTTACTTTTCCTTCACCTCGTGCACCTCGTCGAAGATGGCGGGAGAGAGATGGATGCCGTAGGCTTTGAGGCGCTCCAGGCACTGGGGGCGGACGGCGCAGCCGCGGAAACGGCCGAGCACCTTGCCGCGGGGGCTGATGCCGAGGCGCTCGAACTCGAAGACATCGAGCATTTCGACCTGGTCGTGCACGATGCCGCTGACTTCACCGATGGAGACCACTTTGCGGGAGCCGTCGCTCAAACGGGCGGTCTGCACCACGATGTTGATGGCGCTGGCGAGCTGCTGGCGGATGACCTTGTCGGGCACGTGCTGGCTGGCCATCATGACCATGGTTTCCAGGCGCGAGAAGGCGTCGCGGGCGGTGTTGGCGTGAACCGTGGTCATAGAGCCGTCGTGGCCGGTGTTCATGGCCTGGAGCATGTCGAGGGCTTCGGGACCGCGGGATTCGCCCACGATGATGCGGTCGGGGCGCATACGCAGGGTGTTGATGAGCAGGTCGCGCTGGGTGACGGCGCCGGCGCCTTCGATGTTGGGCGGGCGGGTTTCGAGGCGGACCACGTGGTTCTGCTGGAGGTTGAGTTCGGCGGTGTCTTCGATGGTGACGATGCGCTCTTCCTCGGGGATGAAGCGGGAGAGGGTGTTGAGCATGGTGGTCTTGCCGGAGCCGGAGCCGCCGGAGATCACGATGTTGAGGCGGGCCTCGACGCAGCCGCTGAGGAAATCGAGCATGCCGGTGGTGAAGGTTTCGTTCTTGAGGAGCTCTTCGGTGGTGAGCACCTTCTTGCCGTAGCGGCGGATGGACAACACCGGGCCGATGAGGGAGAGCGGCGGGATGACGGCGCAGACGCGCGAGCCGTCGTCGAGGCGGGCGTCGACGATGGGCGAAGAATCGTCGATGCGGCGGCCGACGTTGCCGACGATGCGGTCGATGATCATGCGCAGGTGGGCCTGGTCCTTGAAGCGGACGTTGGTTTCGACGACGCGGCCGGCGCGCTCGACGTAAACGTTGTCGTAGCCGTTGACCATGATGTCGCTGATGGCGGGATCTTTCAGCAGCCCTTCGAGCGGGCCGAGGCCGAAGACTTCATCGAGGATCTCCTCGATGAGCTTTTCGCGCTCGGCGACGGTGAGCGGCAGGGATTCGTCGAGGATCAGCTTTTCCACCACCACGGCGATCTGGTTGCGGACGCTGTCCTTATTGAGATCGCGAAGCTGATCGGCGGTGAGCGAGTTGAGGAGCTTGAGGTGGACCTGGCTCTTCATTTCGAACCAGCGGTCGGCGCCGGCCACGGGGCGAGCGAGCGAGCGGCTACCCAAGGGGACCTCCGGGGAGTGGCGTCGCGAGCCCGGGGAGGAACCGCTCCCTGGCGGTCGCGGCTCGGTAAGACGGGCGGCATCGGCGTGTTACCGAGCCGCGACCGCCAGGGAGCGGGTTTCTGGAACTCGGTACTGTATCGCTGGGGGTCATGGGATT
>JBKQVG010000047.1:0-4370 GCA_052325345.1 Bryobacteraceae bacterium | reverse complement strand
GTTCCCGCGAATCGTAGAGCCATCTACACGGAACGTGCCGCTTGACTTAACGAAACCAATCGAGGATGAAGCCGCGATGGAAAGCGATAAACCGCCGCTTACGAGCAAAGCCAATAGGGTCTTCATTAAGTCTCGCTCCGTATCGATCGTTCCTGCTTCAGAATATACCGGCACGCCAGTCCGGTACAAGGACAAAGTTACAGGAAACAAAAGTGTTACTCATGTCATACGCGACTTCGGCAAGGATCCGGAGAACTCATTTTCCTGTTTGCGGCGGGAGAGGATTTTGTTTACTGTGGAGGTGGGTGGGGCGGGCTGAGTGTAAGAGGCGGCGTATTACAGACGCTGCACGAATGTTCGCGTATGAACTACTACGAAGAACTGGGCGTCCAGCATGACGCTACGGCTGGGCAGATCCACCAAGCCTACAAGACGCTGGCCCGCTTGTTGCATCCGGATAGTCAAACCGATGAAACCGTGAAAGCCGTGGCCGGGCTTCAGATGCGGCGGCTGAACGGCGTGCTCGATACGCTGCTCGATCCCGAGAAGCGGCGCGCGTATGACGAAAGCCTTGGCGAAGCGGATGAGGGGTGGAGGCCGCCCCCGCCGCCAAGGTTATACCAGGCTCCCCGTGAGGGCGGTTGGCCGGGGCTGGCGCGGGCTGCGTTGCGGCAGTGGTTCTGGATTCTGACCGGACTGGTGATCGCCGGAACGGCGGTATGGTACGCGGCGTATAAAGACTCCGCTTTGGCGGAGGTGGCTTCCGCGCCGGTGGCAGCGCCGCTCGTGCCTGATCTGTCTGTGCCTGAGTCTCGCCCGCCGGTAAGGCCTGCGCCCGTGGCGCCGGTGGCGGCCGAAGCAGGAACCGCGCCGGAGAGCCTTTCCCGCGTCGCGGCCGCGCTGGATACCGGCGGTTCCGAACCGGGCCCCGTGCCGGCGGAGTTGCCGTCCCCTAACAAGGACCGGCGGAATCCCGAGGGCGGCGTTCCCTTATTGACGATGGCACTGCCTCCCGCGCCGCTGCCGGCGGTCCCGGCGAGTGCGGCCGGCGCGCCGGAAAGTCCGGAAGCGAGCCTCAGCGGTCCCGATGGCGGCGAGCGGCAGACCTCTTGGGGCGGAAACTGGTTGTACGCGCCGCAGCCGGAAGACGGGTCGGAAGCGGGGTTATATGCTCCCTCGTATATCGAATTCCTGCTGGTGGAAGAGCAAGGGAACCTGGCCGGCAATTATCGGGCGCGGTACCGGGTGCCCGATAAGGCCCTGTCATCCGAGGTAGGGTTCCGGGCCGAAGGAAAGGCGCCGGGCGGGAATTTGGCCACCTTGGCCTGGACATCGGACGAGGGCGCCAAGGGCCGGGTGGAACTCACGTTGCGCTCTCCGGACCTCTTGAAAGTGACCTGGTGGACAACCGCCTTCGGGCGCCGGGCGGGGTTAACGTCGGGTACGGCGACACTGGTGAGACAGCGGGTGCGCTGATGCGGGCGCGGCTATTGCGGTGGGTGGCGGCGGGCGTCGCGGTGGCCGGCTGTGGAACCGCCGCCGTGTGGTCGGCGCGGGCGGGCTTGGCGGATTACTGGGCGCGGCAGGAGACGGCCGCGGCCACGCAGCGAGCCATTGCCCTGACGCCGGGCCAGTCCCTGTATCGCTTCCGGCTGGCGGTGCTGCTGGCGGACCAGGATCCGCCGCGGTCGGACGCAGCCTTACATCGCGCGCTGGCCCTGAACCCGGCCGACGCGGACTCCTGGATCGAACTCGGCCTGCGATCGGAAGCCGGCGGCGACTACTCCGCGGCGGAGCGTTGCTTCCAGCGCGCGGCCGGGGAAAGCAAGCTGTATCTCCCGCGATGGACGCTGGCGAATTACTATTACCGCCGTAACGATACCGCCCGCTTCTGGCAATGGGCCAATCGCTCGGCGGAAATGCTCTACGGCGATCCCGCCCCGCTGTTCGAATTATGTGAAAGAGCGGCGGAAGACGGGGACCCGGCGGAACATTTGCAATTGCGGAACCCGGATTTGCGGGCGAGTTACCTCTCCTACCTGATGAGCCGAAGAGAGATCGATCGGGTCGCGGCGGGCGCCGAGTCGCTGCTGGCGGCCGGCCGGCCATCCGATGCTCCGCTCCTGCTGGCTTCGTGCGGCCTGCTTCTGGAGGGAAAGCAAGTGGACGGGGCGCTGCGCATTTGGAACGGCCTGGCGGCCGCGCGCCGGATCCCCTTCGCGGCCCTGGCTCCGGACGGCGGCCCGGTTTTGACCAATAGCGGATTCGCAACCTCGCCCACCTCGCGGGGTTTCGACTGGCGGCTAACCTCGCTCGAAGGAGTGAGTGCCGCCCGCGAGGAAGACGCAGGCGGGCTCCGGTTGACCTTCACCGGCGAACAACCCGAGCGGTGCGAGCCTCTGACGCAGTTCGTACCGGTTCGGGAAAACCAGGCATACGAGCTGAGGTTCGCGTACCGGACTTCCGGAATCGCGCCGGACACCGGTCCGCGCTGGCAAGTGGCCGGCGGCTTCGGCTCCGGCGCGATCGCCGAAAGCGAGGCGCTTTCTTCCCCGGATACGGCCGAGGGGCGGGTCCGCTTTACCACCCCGGCGGGCTGCCGCCTGTTGCGGCTCGCCCTGGTATACCAGCGGGCCCCAGGCACCACGCGCATCGAAGGATACGTGGTTCTGCGCGGCGTCTGGCTCGACCTTCAGGCAAAACCCCGAAAGTGAGCGGCGGAGGGGCTAGCAGGCTATCTGACTAGCTTCCGTCGGAAGGGCTGCGTTCGCGCGTGACGAAATACAGGAAAACAAGAATCAACAGGAATCCCGTCCCGTAGAGAAAAAACTCGCGGCGCTTTCCCTTCCAGCGGATGGCGGCGCGCGTAGACCTGATCTCCCGCTCCGTCAAGCTCGGCGCCGGCCCGGGCTTCGGGCCGGAGATGTAGCGGAATCGCAGGAAACGATGGGAGCACTGCACGCAGCGGTAGGGATAAAAGGCGAACCAACTCGCCAGTTGTTCCGTCAAACCATGGCGGTGAGAGCGGTGTGCGTTGTCGGTCTTGCATTTCGGGCAGAGCACGGTTCCGGATACCAAGACGTTATTCTAATCGACTTGATGCTCCCGGCGTAGGGCTTCTCCTACTACGAATGGCTAGACATATTACCCGGCGGAAGGTCGAGAAGGCCGGCGGGAAAATCGCGGATTGGTCGATACGACAAGTATGGATCAATACCGCAAGTTCTTAGTCGATTTTAGCGTGACGACGATGGTTATTTTGTTTTGCGCGGCATCCGCGCGCGCCCAAGGGCAGCTCTTTGTCGCGGAGCCGGTAAGCCGGGGGGCTGTTTCGGCGACGCCCGTCGAAAAGGCCGCGCCCGGGGCGACATGTTGGAAAGTCAGTCTGACGGCGCTGGCGGCAGCCAACATTGTCGACGCGGCCTCGTCCTGGAACAAACGCGAGCTGAATCCCGCGCTGGCGCAATCGTCCGGTACATTCGGCTGGCAATCCGCGGCGTTGAAGATGGGTATTACGGGCGCCGTCGTGGGTGTCGAGTGGTTGGCGATGCGGCGCGGCGCCCATCCCGGTCTCTACCGCGCGTTGTCCGTCATTAACTTCAGCGGCGCGGCGGCGATTGGCTCCGTCGCCGGCCACAATTTCACCATCCCGGCGAGTCCACGCTAGCAGAGCCGTGATCGAAATCCTGCTACCGGCGTTTGCGCCCGAACCCGCCCCCGCCGCTGCTCTGTACTACACCTCCTCGATTTGGCCCCTCTTCGTGGAGCGGACTCTCACTCTGCCACGCCGGGACTCATCCCGGCGCTTGTCTCGCCTAACTCGCCCATCTTTCCCGGCGAACCGGGGAAACCGCCGGCCACTCTGGTTGCGGCTACGCCGCTGTGTAGGGCAGGTCGGTAAGTAACCGGCAAATCGAGGGCAAGAAACCCTTAACGGTCACAACACCTTGCATTTTTTGTTTCATTCATTCCAAATCACTTAATCCTCCCAGCCCCCATCTTCCCCGTGCCCGCCTGATAAACCTGAAATAGGCTGCTGCGAAGCTGGGGCATGCTTCCGCTTGCCCGTAAACACTTCCGGCCGCGCAAGTCGTTTTTCCGTAGCGCCGGCGATCTTTGGTCGCCGGTGCTTTTAGTTTAGAGAGGAACAAAAGTGTCTGACCAGACCAAAAAACCCATTTCCAAGGCGCGCCTCGCTGCCAACCAAGCCAATGCGCAAAAATCTACCGGTCCTAGAACGGCAGCCGGTAAGGCCCGTTCCGCCGCCAACGCCTGCCAGCACGGCTTCACCGGCGTCAACTTCGCCATCGTCCGCCTCGAGGACCCCGCCGAAATCGATAACTTGAAGGCCGATCTCATCGCCACCTACA